>SUSX01000007.1 GCA_015063195.1 Thermoplasmata archaeon
AGAATCTGCTATATAGGTTGTTATCATACTGTATCTGATGATAATCCACATAGTCGGGGGATTCCTCGGAAGCGGTAAGACCACTCTTCTGATCAAAATGGCTGAGAGATACATGGACAGCGGCAGAAAGGTCGCAATATTGGTCAATGAGATAGGAGAGATAGGTGTAGATGGCGCTACGATCTCCGGAAGTGGATTGAAGACTGTGGAACTTGCAGAAGGCTGTATCTGTTGTTCTTTATCCGGTTCTCTTCAGTCAACAATGAAGGAAATAGAATCCACTATCAATCCTGATGTTTTAATCATTGAACCCACCGGTTTGGCACTTCCGCACAAGGTGGTAGAAATCATTAGGGGAACTGTGGTTGAAGATCACGTTTCCATCATCGGCATCTGTGATGCAATGCGTTTTGAAACTCTAAGAGAAAAGAAGGAAGAGTTCCTCAGGATGCAGCTGTCAAAATCAGAGCATCTGTTGATCAACAAAGTGGATGTCGCAGATTTTGAAAAGGTGTTTGAAGTATCCTCTTGGCTTAGACAGATATGTCCCGGAGTTCCGATATTCATGGTCTCCGGTAAAACAGGTGAAGGGCTGGACGAGGCCTTCGCCCAGGCCCTTCTGGTTTAAACCATCTTGAGTTGATCGTACTTATATACGCCTTCGAGACAGTGCATCTGACATCTGTAGCATGCGGTACCGAGACATCTCTTTGTACTGACCCTCATAGTACCGTCCTCATCCTGGGACAGTGCCTTTTCAGGACATTCGTCTACACAGTAACCGCACTTGGTACATCCGTCGAACTTTCCGACAAGCTCTGTACCGATGTCATCGAGAATAGTAAGGCCGTATTCACCGAGTACTGGGATGTCACGTTCTACGATGCGGTGGACTGTAGGCACACCCTTAGGCTTAGGCAACGGCTGTATTCCGTAGAATGAGAGATTCTGGTTGTATTTCTCCAGAGTCATTCCCTCTTCCCAGTATGCCAATTCCTGGATGTATATCTGTTCAAATGTCTTATCGGATGCAAACATCACATGGTTGGATCTTATCTGGTTGGCGATGTCCTGTAATTCATCCAAAAGCTCCGGCTTACGCAGAATATCCGTAGCCATTGAAAGTGATGTGTTTCCAATCTGATAGATCGTACCGCATGAGGGAGGGAGCAAACCTATCTCTCTAGCTTTTACAGGATCTACATACGTTCCCGAAGCTCCTGCCATGTACATGATGTCAAGTTCATCGAACTTGATTCCAGCATGTTCCAGCAATGTGAAGTGTCCGGCTCTCATGGCTCCGATTGCCTTACACGCTTCACTTATGTCGTGGGAATCTACGTAGACGCCGTCCTGCATAACGCACTTGCCGTTACTGGTTTTTAGTTTTCCTTTACGCCAGAGATTTGAGCTCATAACGGCAGATACGGCGGCTATGACTCCTGTACCTGTGATTCCCTTGGCCTTGCCGTGCATGGGCCCTTCTTCCATGCACATCTCCAATCCGAAGTCGTACAGGTCTCCGTCCTGTGCACGGATGTCATCATCGAGTACTTTGCATCTCCATCTGAAATCGTATTCGAGATCGGATATAGCACCGGGAGCGGCCAGCATTCCGTATTTGATAGACTGTCCTTCCATAGCAGGGCCGGCTGCTGCCGAACCTGTGTAAATCTCGTCCCCTACCTTCAGAGCCATCTCTGCATTGGTTCCGTAGTCTGTTACGAGACAGTTATCCTTCTGCTCAAGGAATCCGCTCTTGTACATCATTGCCAGGGCATCGGCACCGATTTCATGTTTGATCGCAGGAGGCACAAGGAGTTCGGTGGAATCAGGAACATCCAATCCTACTGCAGCGGCATTGAATACTCCTGCATCCCTCTTCTGCTGTTTGATGTTGCGTGCCTCATGGGCATTCTCTCCGGCAAATGCCAGATCATCCACCGGAATTCCCTGGAACAAAGACAGTTGAATGGGATTTCCGCAGATGGCAACCCTTTCCACCTTATTGGTGTCGACATGAAGGCTTTTGATGACTTTGTTGACAGTATCCATCAGGATGTTATGTGCAAGGTCACTGCCCATGTTGATGCAGAAGGTCAAATGATCCATGATGTTTGCACCCGGAAGGGGGTGGCATGCAGTCATCGCTGTGGACAGAATCTTACCGTCACTGAGGTCTACGGCATGGGCTCTGGTTCCACTTGTACCTATGTCTAATGATATTCCGTATGTCATGTTCACGACTCCTTATCATATACCGTAATTTTTGATGTTGAAACCTCTAACATCTGCATATTTTCTGATGCACATGTCCAAGAAAACGTCCTCATCATCAGGCAGTGATTCCAGGTCTCTGATGATCTTGTATAATGTTTCCAACTGTTTTCTGGAGAGGCCGATATCTTTGTTGTTGTACCCGTCAATCAGTAGTTTCGCTCCGGTAATTCCGGCAGTTCTGGCACGTAGGTAATGGCTGTTTCCGCATTCTATAATGGATTTGCCTATCTTCCACGCATTGTCGTATGAGAGAATGTATCCTTCCGGACTTCTTCCTCTGTCTGAGAGGGTGTAAAGATCGCGTAAGGTCTTTTCTGTGCCTGTGGAGATTGCTGTGTTCATCAGGGAGCATTCGTATCCTATGAGGCCTGCCCAACACTGTACAGAGGTTCCGCCGAACTCATGGCGGTACTGTACGGATTCGTTGGACCACATATCTGTAATAGCCGCCGTAAGGTTACCGAAAAGGTCTATATGGGCACAATGGCTGTGTTTCCCTTCGGATGAAATCGGCATGCCTGTGATTGATTTCACTATCGGACCTTCGTAACTGCAGTCCTTTCCGGGTCCGACGGCTCCGTTCTCGAATACAACGAGTGCAGATGCTGCAGATATGCACCTGCATACTGCCGAAAACGTCTTCTGTACATCCTTATCCAGATGGCCGCCTGCCATGAACATTACTGTGTTGGAACATGCACAGTTACTGTCCCCTCCAGGAATAACTCTGTGTTTTTTGCATATTCCGGACAGTTCCTTCCACAAAGATTCCATGTCTTTCGATGCAAGGAATCCTGCTCCGAAGAGGAATGCCGTTATGTCACCTGTGGTTACGGCATAATCAGACAGTTCCTTCCCACCGAGACTTTCGATAGAAAGGACATCGGCACCGTTTTCACAGGCAACCTCTGCACACTCTATGACTTTTTCAGGGCGTCCGTTTGTATCCATTCCTGCCCTGAGGCCGTATGATGCATCTCTGAGGTCGGGAACGGTGTGCCTGACAGCAAGATTGATTCCATATTTCTCGTGGAAATTGGTAATGGCTTCTTTCTGTCCGGATACTACAGATGCAGCCAGTCCCAAATCGTCGGACATGGTATGGATCCATTCCGTCTCCAACTGCAGATTTGGGAATCCCAGATTCACTGCCTGTTTGATACAGTCCTGGGTGATGTATTGGACATATTCCTTTACAAGACGTTCTCTGGAAGATTCCGCGCCGGGTCTGGGGAGATAGTTGATCTCAGGAATCACGCTTCCCAGACCTACTTTGATTCCCAATCCGTACGAAAGCGGTTTCTTGGATCTGCCGAACGTCATGTCGTCAGAGGTGGCGTATGCCATCTTTGTGAATCTGGACATTAGATTCCCTCTACAATATCGTCCCATGATTCACGGATCTCTCTCCATGAACTTCCGTTGGATATGGAATCCGCGATCGGAATCGTCTGAGGGGCTTTTTTGGAATAGATTCCCATATCAAAAGATTCGGCGAAATCTCTGTTTACTGCTCCTCCTGCAACCATGTATGGTATGTCGATTCCCCTGTCCGCAAGCGCCTTGGCGGTTTTGGGGAAAGCACTGAGAGTTACAGTCATCAGTGCTGTACCTGTCACCATCATCGGTTTCTCATTGCAGACGGCATCGATTACCTCTTCCGGAGTGACATCCTTACCAAGGTCTATCACAGAATACCCAGAGGATTTCAGCATGGATGCAGCTATGTTCTTGCCTATGTCATGCGGGTCGCCTTCGGCAACATGCATCACGATCTTTCCTTTAGTCGCAAGCTCTTCGGTCATGACCTTTTCAGCAATTGAGATGCCCAATTCCATGACCTTGGATGCCATTATGATTTCCGGAAGATAGTATATGTGATGTGCGTAAAGGTAACTCACAATCTCCATTCCGGTGACAAGACCTTCGTTCACAATAGTTTGGGGATCTATTTTGAATTGAAGTGCCTTCATCACCGCAGGCCCTACTTCTCTGAAACGCACATATGTCACTGCCATTGCTATGTTTCTGAGAATCGGGTTTTTGGGCAACATGCGGGACACTATCGATTCGGGCATATTGAAATTTTCAGATTCGATATCGTAGCGACGGTATATCGAATTGAAATCAACTTTTGAAGTATCCAGCACATTCTCCCCTCATGGTTATGATATGGGTCGTGAGGTTATAACAACCTCTAAATTGACCGCTATGGTTTTTATTTATACAGTATTTAATAGTTACTATAGAAAAATGTATATCGGGAGTATCATGAGGTTCTTATAAATTAATATTTTAAATTAATTAGTTAATCTATCACTTTAAATAATAATTCATAATCATTATTTTTATCGAATAGTATTCAAAAATTCTATGTATAATTAGAATAAGTATATGTATAATATTTGCTTTTATACATACGTGTCCTCAATCGTATATCTTAAGAACAAGTCCACAGGCAAAGTGTATGCTTATCTTAATGAATCTGTCTGGGACAGCGAACTTAAGAAATGTGTCTGTAAAAGAAAATGTCTGGGTCATGTGGATCCTAAGACTGGAGACATAGTTCCTAACAGAGGACAGAAGGACAAGGACTATGCCACGGTAAAGTCCATAGGCATATCCTTCTTTCTAGGAAGGGTTGCTGAAAGGATCGGTCTGAGGGACGCCCTGAAACAGGCATTTCCTGATGATTGGAAGCTGATTCTTTCCTGTGCATTCTATCTGTCTTCGGGAAATACGTATCTCGGACGGACGAAATATTGGTCGATGGACAATGACACTCCGTATGGTAAGATGTTCAATGCACCTGTCGTTGTGGAGTTACTGCAAAAAATAGATCAAAATGCTCTTTTTTCATTCTTTAGGGAATGGAGAGATAAGTTCGATGACAGTGAATTTTACATGATCAACACATCATCTGTCTCATCGCATGATGAAAGGGTGAAGACCATACGTTTCAACGATCTTCCCATCGTGATGGTTGACCCTAAGACTGAGATGTCAATTACATTCAGCTCAAAAACGGATATTCCAGTATCATACAATATAAACACAAAGAATCCAAAGGATCTGGCAGCTATCAGAAAACTTGAGACTGCAAACAGGTGGTTGGAATACAACAGAGTAGTCTACGTTATGGACAGGGATTACTGCAACGATCCTAACATAGACGATCTGTTCAGAGCCAATCATAAGTTCTTACTTAGGGCGCCGCCCGAGTTTACGTTTGCAAGAGACTCCATCTCACGTGTCAAGGACCGTATAATGGATCTGAACAATTACATGATGATCTCCGGAGATCCGTTCTTTGTCATGTCATTCATGAATTATTGGAAGGGAAGGAAGTGTTACGTTCACATCTATTTCAGTACAGACGATGCCGAGAACGAATTCAGTCTGTTCCTGAGTCTGTTGGAAGAATGTCACAATGAACTCAGAAACAATATCTTCGTCGAGGAACACAAGGAATTCTATGAGAAGTATTTCATCGTCAATGAAACTTCCAGCGGAAGAACGGTGGAGAAGAACGGAGAATCGATTATGAGGTACAATGATGTTGCCGGATTCCTGGTACTCATATCCAATACAATAAAGAGTCCTGTCAAGGCACTCGAGTACTATCTAAGGAAGGACCATGTCCAATCCAATTTCGAGGATCTGAGGAACGAGAAAGACAGAGGCTGTCTGAAACTGTATCTCGATGCCAACTACGAGGGCAGACTGTTTATTCAGTTCTTGTCACTCATCCTTGTTTCGGAGATCAGAGGCATGATGAAATCCAATGCTCTGCTGAAGGGATTGAGGTACAGTGATGTGATGCACGAGATGGGTAACATACGTAAGATTTCCATCCCCGGTTTTAAGACTCCTTTCTACACGAACCTTAACAATATACAGGCTGAGATCATGAAGGCTTTCGGTATTGATCCAGATCTTTCAAAACACTGAATCCGGAGTCATATTCGGACAATAATATTCTGCATTGTAGATGTGTCTCCATCCTTTCGGATGGGAGATGAATGCCTTCCGACGAAGAATAGTAGTTGAGGAATTAAATGGGCGCCGGTCAGCTACACATCATGTTAAATTGTTTTATGGGTCGGCTGAGCCGACCCAACAAGGGTTTAACGGAGGACTTACAGGCCGTAGGAAGCAGGCTTGAAGTTGGGAACTTCGTCTTTGTACTTCCTGACACAGTAGTCGTAGAATTCATCCTCACTGTCTGGGAGGGAAGAGAGTTCTTTGATGATGTTGTCGAGAACATCAAGCTGCTTCTTTGTAAGGATGAGTTCTTTCTTGTCGTATCCTTCGCGGATGATCTGAGCTCCGGTGATACCTGCTGCTTTTGCACGGAGGTAGTAGTTGTCACCGTTCTCTGCGATTGCCTTTCCGACCTTCCATGCGTTGTCGTATGAGAGGACGTATCCTTCGGGTCCACGGGTCCTGTCGGATGCCATGTAGAGGTCCCTGAGGACTTTTGCCTGACCGGTTGCGATAGCTGTGTTCATGAGTGAACACTCGTATCCGAGTGGTCCCAACCAGCATTGTACTGATGTTCCACCGAATTCGGGGTGGTACTCAACGGATTCGTTGGACCAAACATCTGCACACTGTGCCATGAGGTTACCCTGGAGGTCTGCGTGTGCGCACTGGCAGTTCTTTCCTTCCTGTGCTGCAGGCATTCCTGTGATGGACTTGATAATGACTCCTTCGTATCCACAGTCCTTGTCAGGTCCTGTTGCACCGCACTCCATTGCAACCATTGTCCTTGCTGCGGAGATACACCTTGTGACGGCGGAGAATGTCTTCTGGACATCGTTGTCGAGCATTCCTCCTGCCATGAACATTGAAACGTTTGCTCCTGAACAGTTGGTGTCTCCTCCTGCTGCGGTCTTGTTCTTCTTACAGATGTCGACCATCTGGGTCCAGATGTTCTCCATGTCGATGGATCCGAGGTAACCTACTCCGAAGAGGAATGCGGTGATGTCTCCGTTTGTGACTGCATAGTCTGCGAATTCTTTTCCTCCGACTGATTCGACTGAAAGAAGGTCTGCACCGTTCTCACATGCGATTTCACAGCACTCAAAGAATTTCTCGGGGTATCCGAACTTTGAGTCCATTCCGGGCCTGAGTCCGTGGTCTGCCTCACGCTGGTCAGGGATTGTGTGCCTGACTGCAAGGTTGATTCCGTACTCGTCGTGGTATTTCTCTGTGATTGCTTTCTGTCCTGCTACAACGGATGCTGCCATTCCGGGGACTGTTCCCATCTGTGTGACCCACTCGGTCTCGAGCTGGAGGTCGGGGAATCCGAGTGTAACAGCTCTTGTGATTGCATCCTTTGAGATGTAGTCGACGTACTCTTTTGTGATCTTCTCTACTGATTTCTCTGTTCCGGGCCTGGGCGCGTAGTTGATTTCGGGAATGACCCTTCCTGCTCCTACTTTGATTCCGAGACCGTATGAAACGGGCTTCTTTGCGTGTCCGAAGATCATGTCATCTGCGGACTCGTATGCCATCTTTGTGAATTTTGCCATGTTTATGCACCTCCTACGATGTCGTCCCACTCTTCCCTGATCTTCTTCCAGTCGTATCCTGCGATGATCTTGTCTGCGATCAAAGGTGTCTGGGGTGCCTTCTCTGAGTAGATTCCGAGGTCGAATGACTCTGCGAAGTCTCTGTTGACTGCTCCTCCTGCGGACATGTAGGGGATTGTGATTCCTTCTTTGATCAGTTCTTCTGATCCGGTCTTCATTGCTGTCATTGTTGTGGTCATGAGTGCTGTTCCTGTAACGAGGAAGGGCTTGTGCTCCTTGACTGCTGCAACAACGTCTGTGACTGCAACATCTTTTCCGAGGTCGACGACTGTGTATCCGGATGATCTCATCATAACTGCTGCGATGTTCTTTCCGATGTCGTGGGGGTCTCCCTCTGCTGCGTGCATGACAACAACTCCCTTTGTGGTTCTTCCACCGGGGATCTGTTTCTCTGCGATTGCGATACCGACTTCCATTACCTTTGCTGCCATCATGATCTCAGGGAGATAGTAGATGTGCTGTGCGTAAAGAAGACTGACAATCTCCATACCGACAACAAGTCCCTTGTTGATGATATCGAGAGGTGCTGTTCCTTCCTGAAGTGCCTTCATGACTGCAGGGCCGACCTCTTTGAATTTCATGTACAATACTGCACTTGCAACCTCTTTGAGGATGGGATCCTCAGGAAGCATCTTTGCTGCGACTGCCTCGGGGGAGTCTGTGTTCTCAGCCTCTGCGTCGTAACGCCTGAGGATTGAACCAAAGTCGATTTTGTTCAAATCAATCATCATGCTTATCACCTCAATCCTCAGACAACCCGTGTCATCAGACTGTTGATTGGTGATTGATTTGGTTTTGATATAAACGTTCCAAAAATTCAGACTACATTTTTTCTTGATACAATATTTAAACTTTACTATTATCAATCCAGAACTATGCTCTATGTATATGCAACATATACATATGGTTCACACAAAAGAGTCTCCTCATTTCTTTATAATATATAGATAAAGTATCGTGAAATACATGTAAAAAATGCTATTTATTTCCTATTTTCCGAGTATGTATCGGTAATTTCCTATGTATAAAACATGTTTTTATTGTATAAAATTATATTATACAAAATATGGTTTTTTAACAGCGTTTATACAGTTTTCTATGTTTGAAAACGTCCGAAAAATATGGGATAATGCTAAGAAAAAACCGTTTTTCAGACGAAAGATATAGTTACCAAACCTCCCATATCCTAAGCAGATGAGTTCAATTGTATATCTAAAGAACAAATCTAACGGGAAAGTCTATGCATATTCCAATTACAAAACATGGGATTCCTCCAAAGGGAAGTACGTATACAGGAGGAAATGCATCGGCCATCTTGACCCTGAAACAGGATATATAGTTGAAAACAGAGAAAGAAAAACAAGAGACGGTTCATCCGTACGCAGTATAGGTGCAAACACTGTCCTTTCCCGACTTTCTGAGGAAACAGGTCTGTCCGAATCATTACAGATCGTTTTTCCGGATGTTTGGAAACAGATTCTTTCATGCGCATTCTTCCTACTGTCTGAAAGAAGGAGTCTGTCATCCATAACGCGATGGAAAAAATCACATGAACTTCCTTATGCCGGTGATATTGACAGTAATGAATTGAATTTTCTTCTGAACAGGATTTCCGATGAGGATGTTGAAGCATTCCTCAGAATCTGGAGGAAAAAAGTTTCCGATGAGGATGTTGTATATGCAACAACATCATCCATTTCGAGTTATGATTATCTGCATTCATACTACGATCCCGTCATTGCTTCATCCACAGTAGACATCGGAATATGTGCCGGTGCCGGAAGCAATCTTCCCATATCATATGAAATGAGGATGAATACGGTCACTTCTGAATCAGAAATGGACAGAATCAGAGACGATCACCGGTGGTTGGGGGCAAAGAACATACTTTTCATGCTGAGAAGGGGTGTGTTTGAATCATCTAATTTTACGGATGCTTTGACAGGGGTTCATAACTGTACTCTGAGATTGCCTAATGATCATCCTCTGTCTTCAGGTGTGATACGCGATATTCAGAATGAATTGTTGGATTATCATAATTATGATACTACACATTGGGATCCACAGTTCAGCAAGAGTGTAAAGAAACTTCTGAACGGAAAGAGGGTCAATATCCATGTTTTCTACAACGCGGACATAGCTGAGAAGGACACGGGAATGTTGCTTACATTCTTGGATAAATGTATGAATGAGCTGATTTCAGGAACTCCGGTCAGAGGCCATGAGAGATTTTATGAGAGATATTTCATTACCAAGACCTTGGATGACGGAAGTCTTGAAGTTGAGTTCAACAGCGAAGCAATTATGGATGATACGAACAAAACCGGATTCCTGATTTTGGCATCCAATCACCTTAGTGATTCAGGACTTGCATTAAGCTACAATACGCATGCAAAGGATGCTGAAATGTTCATGAGAAATCTTTGGAACGATGAAGATCACACAGGACTGAAACTGTATCTTCAGCACAACATGAACAGTATGATTTTCATTCGATTCGTATCCATGATTCTTTACTTTTCCATAAGCCGTACGCTGAAGGAATATAATCTTACCAACGAGTATTCCGTCGAATCCGTCATGTCCGAACTGAATTCTATAATGAGCGTCGAAACACCTCTAAGAAAATCACCTTTGATTACAGATCTCACAACTGAGCAGAAAAGGATACTGACTCTGTTCGGAATGACTAATGTATTCGGTTCCGATGAACTTTAACTGCCCATTCTAAAGCATTGTAATCGGAATCTATTGGATATATCCAATAATTTCCGATTATATATTTTGTTCTATGCCGTATGGAAAATTACGCTCTGTCTATAATGAGTGTCAAATATGAGATAATTCCTGGAACATTGATTATCAACTGGCGAGGTTAGGATGAATAGAATATTGGTAGAGTAATTTGGAGACAGGGAAGAGAAAGAAGGCCGTTACCGTAGCTATCGATAACGGCTATGTGATTACTCTGGTTCTGAAATCAAAGTAGAGTATTTTTTATAAATAATACGAATATGCAGTCATCCTCAGTACATCATCAATTTCTACTTCCTTAACAAAATTACATTTTTCTAGGGTTTTTTCAAACTCATTAAACCTTCCATTATAAAATGTAATCTTGAATTTTGAATACTCTTCATCTTCCAATATTTCAGTCAACATCGATAAAGCCTCTTTTACAAATTCTTTATCATTATGCACTGCGATGATTGTACAGCACATCATCAAGGTACTTTTCTCCGGCGTGAGAATCGATAATAATTTGGTTATTTTACCATCAGTTACTTCACCTACGCTTATTATCTTGGATTCAAAGGTATGATGTCTCAGAGTATGATAATCTCTGAATAATTCAACATAATACTGATCCTTTGAGGGTAGTTCAAGAAATTCCTGAATATTCTTACAATCTTTCGTTGACAGCAATTTAATCATTAATCATCATCTCCATCAACTCTTCATTCTTAAGATCAAGATCATCATCTACAAGGTCCATGTAGAACATACGTCCATGATACAAAGAAGGCAATTTTGAGAATTTTGAAACGTCAAGAGTATCATACTTTAACAATGTTTCAAATAACTTTTTCAATGAAGATAATTTTTGAATTCCACTGATTCCGCTGTTTAAATATTTTTTTAAAGGATATTTCCTGATATTTCCTATGACGACAGGGATGTATGGCGAAATCATTATGTCTCCATAAGCATTGATGGAGATACTTTTAGACCAATTTCCCTCAGACATGTTTACAATATGGTCTGTTGGGTCACCCCATTCAATAGTCATTGGATATTGATTTGATGAAGATATTTGCTTTAGTTTACGTGATAATTTCACATAATCTATATCGCTAGGGAAGAATTCTATGATGTTTGTAGCTCTTCCTAATGGCATAATAGGTTGCATTCTGAATGAACTAACTCCTAACTCAGATAAGAGCCCTATTAATTCTGGAATATCGCGTATATTTTTAATGGTTGGTGCACAAGCAACACCCACCTTCAACCCTTCTGAATAAAGATATTTTATAGCATCAATAGCCGAATCAAATGCTCCTTCCTTATTTCTCATCCAATCATGGCTTTCTCTAAACCCATCTACACTTACCTGTATTAAATTAAATCCGATTTCTTTTAAATTTCTAGATACTTCTGCATCCATCAGAATACCATTTGTGACCATATTCAATGACAAATCTCCAGTATTTTCTCGATTTTTTAAAATAGATCCCATTTTATACACAACGTCTTTTCTAAGTAGTGGCTCCCCGCCACAAATACATACAGCTAATGGATCTAATTCAACAATCTCTTCGGATAATTTCAACAATTCTTCTTCAGATAGTTCCTGGCCTTCAACTCTTGTACCGCTGTTATTAAAGCAGTGTCTACAACGGAGATTACATCTATCTGTAACATCCACAGATATGACCATAGATATGGGTTTACCGTCTGGATCTAACATTTTACTCCCTCCAATAATATAACAAATCTATATCTCCTTTTTTCGTCTCGTTTTTTAAAGTAGTAATTTTCCTAAAACCGATTTTAATTAGAGAATTACATACGATGCTATTGGAAGATAAATTGATTAGGAACGGTTTTTTGATAAGTCCCGATACATACGTGAGCAATTTTACTAGTCTGTCAGCATCATTGTCCTCACAATGTAAAGCTATAATTTCAGAATAATACGAATTTTCTGAAAGAACTAATGTTGATATGGGGCGTTCTTTTCTTATTTCAGAATAGGCAATCATAACGCCACTCATCAATTCATATCTGATATTGGTGATAGCAATCTTCTCAATGTTTAAATATGCTGATACATAATCAGATTTTTTAATAGATCTTAAAACATACCCAGAATAATCATGAGTACATTTTATGAAACAAGATTCATCATACATGTTATACTCTGCAAATGGAACTTTATCTACCCATCTAATGATTCCTAAGGACCACATTTCCTTCAAAGCATCCATTATGTCTTGTCTCAATTCATCCTTACTGATTGATTTACCATAATGATTATAAAGACAATTTACCAAATCGCCCACCGTTTTAGATTTGGAATTCAACAGATTGAATATAATCGTAGATGTTTTATTGAAATATACTTTGCCTCGATTAAAATATGTCATTAATTCAGTACATCCTTCTACATTTTTTCTCTTATTGATGCTCGATTTCAGTATTTTTGGCTTCAAACAATCAATTTCCAGGTAGTTATCATTCATATTAGTTCTCCAAAATAGAAGCTGCCCATGAGGAAATCTCATCATTTACCTCATCCACAGAATTTTCGATTATATCGCAAGTTTTTAACGATAGTCCATTAAATACAGAATATGAATCCAGGTCCAAGATTTTACTTAAAATTCTCCTAACAGATTTAATTTTATTAACAACCGTCAGTCCATGTTTACAGTATTCACCTAAGGTATGATTAGAAATGTTTCCAAAAGATAATGGAACATAAGGTATCAACATCAAATTGCCATGATCATCTATTGATATCATTTCAATCTGATCAGCATTTATCAAATGATCCATATAATCGACAGGATTTTTCCATTCAATCAGACAATCATAGTCTTCTCCTAGTCTATCAATAATTTTTCCAAATTTTATTATTTGAGCATCATTCAATATATAATCACTCATATGCTTGGCACGGCCAAGAATTAACAACGGTTGCACTCTGAACGAAGCGACTCCTAATTCCGAAAATTTTTTTACAATATTTTCAAAACAGTTGAAATTTAATGTATTGGGGATGAATGATATGGAGACTTCGACATCATTATTCAATAGGTGTTCAACCGACTCCGATGCCCTTGCATAAGCATAATCTGAACACCTCAACCAATTATGTTGAATTTCATTACCATCTATACTTACCTGAACTGCGTCTATGCCTGAATTTTTCAGATTTTTTGCAACCTGATTCGAGATTAATATTCCATTTGTAGTTAATGATACAGTTTCTGCATACTTCTTCAAAATTTCAATCATACTGAGTACTGTGTTCATTCTCAATGTAGGTTCTCCACCACATAAACATACATTTTTTGCTCCAATCGATTCGATCGATTCACATAAGTTTATCAAAGTCGAATCACTCATTGAATCAACAATATTTTTACCACTTTGATTAAAACAATGTTTACATTCAAGGTTACACCTATGCGTTACGTCAATTGAAATATATTTCAGGAAATCACCACACTTATGTCATGGATTTTGTTTTTCCGTTTTCACAATCAGCAGAGATATAACTGAAATAATGGCGACTGTGATCATCACAAATATTAGCCGCATTAAATCATCATCAATATACAGCGATCCTGTTAAAATAAAAAATCCGGCATAAATCATTACAACTCCAGTTTTTTTGTTAACTGTTGACCACATTTTCTCATTAGATAATGTATCAGTAGTCCTCAGGCCTAGCCATACGTTGGGTTTAACAAATCGCATCATAATCCCGCCAACAATAAAAATAATCGAGACTACAGCTGGTACCAAAAATAAATTTTTGAAAACATTAAAATTCAACTCAGAATTGGAAATAATTAGGGCATATGAGAATACCCATGAAAAATAGGATACTATTACAGTTGTTACCGAGCAAGAGCTATAATTCCGATCATATAGTCCATTGTATTTTTTTTGAGATACGTGATACTTTAAAAAAGTAAATATTGAAGTAAAAACGATGGCAAAAATCGGGAATATGAATAATAGGGGGTGATATTTTGAGACGAATGTGTGTGGTTCAAAATTACTGTCAAAATCAGATGGTATGGAATCTGGTAATAAAGCAGTTATTACCAAGTGAATTAGCAGCAATAATATGGATGAACCAATCGCAATTTTATCGATTTTGATTATGTCCTCCATATCTGCCCCCCATTCTTTCAATATTTAATTCATTCCGAATCTGCACTGTATACGATGGTATCTGCTACTATGATTTCAACCAATGCAGTAGATACAGCTACTAAAGCTACTGCTGTGGCAATGGTAATCGATACAGCAACCGCCTGTGCTGTAATGGTGGCTGGAGATACTAAAAATGGTACGATTAAACCTGTCGGATCTGCGTCACCACCTTCTGGTATAACCAATGGTTTTTCATATTCTTCTGACATGGGTATCACCAGAAACATTATTTTCGTAATCAATATTTATATATGCTTTGTGTAAGTACTTACCAACTATCGAAAGATAGATTGTTTTTTTAAAGAATCACCATAAAGACAATAGACACATAATTTTGTCTGACATCTGACACAGTTGCAATCAAAGAATACAGATAGTTTATAAATAATTACATTAGATTTTTGATTATAATGGATTCAGTATGGGATTACATCAAAAAATACCCACTTCAGGTCACATTGATTACGATTTTTTCCATAATATCCATGATATCATCGATAGTGGTGCCGTACCTTAACGGATTGTTTATTGACGCACTCATATCATCAAATTCTCTGAATAATATTTTGAGATTAATTTTGATTATTATCATTATAGGCCTTTTTGGAATCATTGCATCATACTTCGTTAATATGTCTATAATAAAAATGACGTCCAAGGCATCATACGATATGCTGTCCGATACTGTAGCCCATATTCAGAAGATGCCTATTGATGAATTTAGATCCAAATATGCTCCTGCTTACATAGTACAGAGGATTTCAGGGGATTTAAATATAATGTTCAGCTTTTTCCTGAATAATTTCATAAGTATTTTTATTAACATTATAACTCTCTTTGTAGTTTTTACTATAATTTATCAGATAAATTTCACAATATTTGCAACATCTGTATTATTTATTCCTGTCTATTTGGTTTGTTACTATAAACTCAAAACGCCGTTATTTGAAAAGAATAAGGAATCAAAAGAAAAAAGTAATCACTTTTCTAAGACAGTATTTAATCAAGTAAATGAAGTATACAGTATAAAAGTAGACGGATCTTTTGACAAAAGTCACAAAAAACTGACGGACAGTTTCCTCGAATACTTCTATTCAATAATCTCATACAGCCGAATATCATATTTATTCACATCACTCGATGGAATAATCGCAATATTGTTTCAATCGTCTATACTCATTATAGCAGGAATTGAAATCATAGGCGGTTTCATGACTGTAGGGGAATTTACGATCGTCAATACATATTTTGTAATATTGCTTACCAGTGTTAAGTATTATTTCAATCTCGGAAAATCGCTACAGGATTACAGAACATCCAAATCAAGAATGGGAGAGATATTCTCTATTGATAATGAGAATAATGGGTGCCTTACCGTTGAAAACATAAATAGGATAACAATGAAAAATGTAAGTTTTTCTTACTACAATCAGGATTATAATATTATCCAAGATTTCACAACTGAATTCTACAAAGGAGAAATAATTCTGATCCACGGAACAAATGGGATTGGAAAGACTACGATTGCAAATATATTATTGGGACTTCATCAAGATCTTTGTCAGGGTTCTGTGGAGTTTGATGGATTGAATTTAAAAGATATCGATATGTATTCCTGTAGGCAAAATACGATTAGTATGCTCATACAGAATCCTGTATTTTCGGATGAATCAGTAAGCACATATCTCGAAGAAAACATAGGCATCCCTTTTCCAAACATAATACAGATGATTAAACTGATAAATCTGGAGAAACTGTATCTTAGTAATGAATTTAGTATCGAAGATCACAAAGGGGATAAAATAAATACGCTTTCCGGCGGACAACAGCAGAGGATTGTTTTACTAAAGACACTTTCGAAAAAATCATCAGTTTTGATACTTGACGAACCATCTAATGGATTAGATAACGATTGTACTGAAGCAATTATAGAATACTTGAAAAATACCAAGAGGGACAGAATCACAATAATTATAAGTCATGATAATCGGTTCAGAAACATATCTGATAAAATAATACAACTGAATTAGGTAAAAATATGTGAGAATACAATATTTAGAAAAGGAAGTGATAAAAATAACAAACAGAAAAAATAAGATTGTAGAATGCGCGATTAATATTATGGGAATCCATGGATTGAACTGTTCAATGGATATGGTTACTAAAGAAGCTGATTGTTCAGATACATTGATTTATAAATATTTCAAGAGTAGAAACGGACTTATTGCTGCCTGTCATGAAAGAATATGCGAGGAAGTAATAAAAGAAGTTAGAAAGGTCCCGTTCCCTGAAGAAATAGAGAAAGAATATGTCATGGAATATTTTCATGAAATATGGAATGTGTACTTTAAATACGTTCAGAATCATATTGAAAAATGCGAATTTTTGATTCAATATTCATGTCAGAAGAATACGTACCCTTCTATGTATTCGAATCAGAATAATCTAATTTCAGAAATACTTGGTAAAAATTATGGTGTCAATGGAGAATTTGATAGATATTTTACTTTTATGTTTTTCTACATGATTTCCATAGCGAATATGGCCACGGTAGGTATGAAAAAAGAATGGGACATATACAGCAAAGAAAAATCAGAGGCGATATTCGATTTGGTTTTTAATGGATTATTTAACACTTACATTTTTCATTAACAGATACACAAACTAAAACACACAAGTTCTTCTGTTATTGGGTGCTACAACTAACATTGCTGGAAATATTACAGGAATCAACTGAATATCAGACTCATAAGAGGTAAAATCAAAAATTATTAAATGAGTAGAATATTCCGAATCGGGATCTTATTCATATTGGAAACAGATCAGTCCATGAAAGACATCATCTTAACATGGCCGCTTCCAAGATGAACGATCGGCATGATTCCGGGGTTGGGGTTGAAGTTGTGCATTTTCTGATAATCCGTCTGATCCTGCCAAGTGGATGCGTTAATCAGTTTGATTCCTTTGTAATCCTTGGTACCGGCACCGTGAACGTGTCCTGATACGAAGATGTCCGGAATCTGATCGATGACAAGGTAATCTTTCTTTTCAGGTGCCAACGCTGTTTTTTGTCCATACATAGGAGCTATATGTCTCATCGTAACCATCTGCTCCATCACAGCTATGGGATTCTCATATGTGAGCTGCTGCACACCCGATACCCAATCATCGATGCTTCTTCCGTGATATGTAAGGACTTTCCTTCCCTCAATGTTCAGATATACTGGGTTACCTGTCATTATCACATTGGAGTCAAAGGTCTTCGTGAAAACCTTGTTAAGTGCAGGCTGCGGTTCCGCAGGTCTGCATGCATCGTGATTTCCGGGGTGAACGACCATCTTGATATGATCCGGAATCTCTTTCAGATATTCGGCAAGTGTCTCATACTGATCATAAATGTCCGGAATGTCCAATTCTTCTTCCTGTCCGGGGAAGATTCCGATTCCGTCCACTACATCTCCGGGGAATACTATGTAGTTAAGATTGAGTCCTTCCGAATATTCCTTCAACCATGAGATCATTTTGTCCCAGGTCTTCTGAAGGAAGGTGTAACTTCCCACATGTACGTCGGAAAGGAAAGCAACGTTCGCCTGGGAATCCGATTTCTCCCATGCATGTGTGGCGGGAACATCAGGATTCACAATCTCATCCGCGATTATCATTCCCATGGCGTCATTGGCACTTTTTCTCTTCGGTCTTCCCTTGATTCCGATGACCTGGTCTTCGACAAGGACATTGTTGACATATTCCGAATCTTTGGAAATGAGTACTTTACACACTCCGCCCTCATCATCCTCGATTTCCAGGATTATGTGTTTGTTGTCGGTGACTCTTTTGGAATAAATCATTCCGACGACGTTCACCACTCTGTCCATTTCCAATGCCCTGTTAATGGGCATGGATGAACCGAAGTCTCTCCTGCGCTCGATGATTCTCTTCAGGGTTGCGTACCTGCTTTGGAAATATTTCGCAAAATCTTCGATGGTACCTTCACAGGTTGAATTTCCTGTGACATCCGTATCCTGAATAACGTTGAGGTCGGAATAGAATTTGTTGGCAGGTTTGATCTCTTTCGGAGATTCGAATATCACTTTGTCTCCGGTAAGGCAGCCCATAACATCCTCTTTGGTGACAAATATGGGATTATTAGACAGTGCATTGAGAACAGTATTCGTGAATGCCAACGGATCATGGTTTGAGAGAATAATCTCAAGTGCTTCGGGTGAAAGGAACATGTTCTTCCTTGCGACTGCGCTGAGCACCTGCGACCTCATGCTCATTGTGAGCATATTCATAATATAAGGTTGTTGGGAAGCAGCTTTGATTACATGCGGGAAGAAACGGTCGGCTGTTGATAATGTTTCTATATTCGTCATGCAATATGCCAGCTATGCCGAACGTTACGATATCGTGTCCCGTATTTCCAAGCGAAAATCCCGACAAGGTAAGGCTTGCAATCGAAAAGATATTCCCGGACGCAGAAATTTCCGAGAACGAAGACGGATTCACGGCATCGACCGACAGTCTCAACCATTTTTCCAAGCAGATAAGGAAACAGAAGATCCTTGATACCACACGTTCTGTTATGATCCGCGGAAAGCGCGGCAAGTCGGACAAAACAATATTCAATCTGAACAAGCAGGTAGCGTTCATGGGCAAGATTTCCTTCTGCGAAGAGAAAATGATCCTCGGAACGATACGCGTTACAATTGTGGATGAGGAGATGGACGCACTCATCGATACAGTTGCTCCGGAGACTGTTGACGGAGAGGAGGTTTTGATATGATAGGTATTTCATCTACAGAATTCAGCGCATATCCCCTGGAAGATGTCCTTCCTCAGCTTGCCAAGCTGTTCCAGCACTGGGAAATCTTCTCGGAGGCAGAACACAATATCGTCACAATCGCACCCCGTCTTGCGATGATCAAGGATTCTTACAATCTCACATATTCGATCCATGCACCTATCTGCGACATCAACATCGCATCGTTGAACGACAGGATCAGGGAGTCATCAGTCGTTGAACTCATCGCCAACATGGAGCAGGCTAATGAGCTAAACATCAAATCTATGACAATTCACCCAGGACTCTTCTCGATGGCAGTTCCGTACATGGAAGAGAAGTCAATGGCATCAGCCAAGAAATCACTCAGAACATTGGACAGGATCTCGGATGAATACGGGGTAATGCTCGCGGTGGAGAACATGCCTGCATTCAAGTTCATGTTGGGTCAGACTGCAGAAGAGATGCAGTATCTTCTTGACGGTACAAATCTCGGAGTCTGTTTCGATATCGGACACGCCAACACTACCGGGCAGATAGATGAAATTCTTTCAGCAACAAGAGGCCGTATCGTTAATTTCCATGTTCATGACAATGACGGAACTGCCGATCAGCATCTCACAATCGGTGACGGTAACATAGATTTCAAGAAATACATTCCCGAGCTGAAGAACGGATACAGAGGAAAGTTCATCATCGAATCCAAATCATTGGAGTCGGGAGTGGATTCAAGAGACAGACTCACTGAGCTTCTGTCTTTATGAAATCCTTAACAAAACCCTTTACCTTTTTTCCGTAAATCACAACAGTGGGCAAGCTGAAGAATGCAAGAGCCAGCACACTCAATGTAACTACTCCGACAGATCCCAAAAGCCACTCTTCCGCAAGCATGAAGTCAGTCAGGAAGTGGAATGTAATCGTTGCATATATTCCGTATTTCATAAACAAATACGCGGTGACCAGACCGAATACGAATGTCGGAATTACCTTCCATGTGCCCCATCCGCCGAGGTGTCCCAATGCGAAAAGTAATGCCGATAGGATGACGAAGATCATCATCCATTTCTCGAATCTGAATCCTCCGAGGAGATATTTCCAGAACGCGGTGTCCTTTCTTTTCAGTATCAGAGACACAATCATTATCGGAAGTCCCAAAGCGACAATACGGCAAAGGAATTCTTCGTAAACCGATGCGTTCATCAAAGAGAACATTTGCTGATATGTCGGGCCCAGATCTCCTGCAGACATGTCGATGCCCATCATTGTGCATATGATGAGAAGCACCATCTGGAATGCGAACATAAGTCCGTTAAGCGATCCGTTTTCGGTAAGCGCGTTGTCCGTAATGCTTTCAATTTCCATGCCCTTCTTTCTGAATTTACGGATGAGCGTGCGAACACATAATCCCACGGATACTGTAACAATGATAAGTTCCAGTATGTACAGAATCTGCAGTCCTGTTCCGCTTACCTCAATCAGTTTCTCAGGAATAGGAGCCAGATAGTACAGATTCACATATGCATCCGATGCATTATCCATAAGGTATGGAAGTTTCACCCATCCTGTAATCAATTCAAATAACAGAATGAATGCGACGAATACAGTCACGATGGCTGCGAATACAGGTATGACTTTTTTCTCCTGATGCAAAGGCTCTCCGCAGAATTTACAGAAGTTGTACTTCTTTTTCCGGCATTCATCACAGCGGTCACATGTCATATTCGACACCGAGTTCGATGAGGATGCCTTTCACGCGTTCGTATTCGATAATGGCAAGAATCTTCTTCTTGTAATTAGCCAGATCTTTGATCTGTTTGGCGATGTACTCTTCGCGTCTAAGACTTACGGCATACTGTCCCTTCAGTGTATTGATGAGAGCATCCCATTCCAGTACGAATTTCTCAGGCGATTCGTCAGAGAATTCCGTCTTCATGGATTTCTTGAGGACCTTTTTTTCCTTGAGAAAATCGAAAGTGGATACACATTCGCAGTACATCTTGGTGAATTCCTCATCACACATATCCAGCGGGAAAGGTTCTACTCCTTTTTCCTTGCAGATGTCTATTGCGGTTTTGAAGGCAGGAACCGGTATGTTCACTTCGCCGAACTTTTTCAGATGGTGTGCATACACCGAATCCAGATTGGTGGGGTCATACTCCCATTCCTGGGAATCCATGGTCTTGAGAATCTCAATTTCTTCCAAACCCAAAGCAAGTGCTACGCAGTCAAAACCGTCAATCTTTTTGGATACCTTTTCCGATTCGGAAACAAGTCCTTTGATGATAGGCAGAATATTGATCTCGGAGTCTCCGAGTTTGAATGTAATCATTCAACATTACTCCTGTTCATAACGAGGTCTGTGAGTTCGCCCTTATCATCTATTCCGTTCACCTCATCCTTAGTTACAACTGCGGTGAAACGGTATTTGTCCAATCCTCTGGTGGAATCAACGATGACAACGGATGGTCTTCCCGATATTCTGGATATGTCCGATGCAATCAATGCCTTCTGAGCAACTTTTTCCTTCTCATTGTCGAGACTTGTGAGGATGATCATCTTGTTGTCTCTGCTGAGTGCTTCGAAAGGTCCTTTGGTAACGGGCGTAACTGAATATCCGATGTCCAAAAGATGGTTCAGGATTATGGAATCCGTCCTCTTGTCTCCGGACAGTTCGTATTCTCCCGACCTGTTCTCAGATTTGTATTCAAACGGATTGATAGGTTCTATGATGGGAAGATCAAGGAATTCTTCCAATCTCATGGCTGCATCGATCATCGCGCCCATTCCCGATTCATACATCTGAATCGTTCTTCTGGATACTCCTGCTACTTCGGCAAGGGTACCGAGGCTGATTCCGTGCACCTCTCTCACTTCTCTGAGGAGTTCGCTGTCGAGTTTGACGTACAGTCCTCCGGGTGCAGCGAATATGAACGGCGGCACATCTTCCAGAAGGTGGTCGGCAAGAGTCTCATTGGACATGATCGGTATGTTGAACCTTGAATAGACTATTCCAGGTTCCAAAGTTCCTGAACTTGATCTCTCACCTATGAGCAGAGGGCTTGCCCTGAGTGCATCCGCAAGAACCTTCAGTTCTTCCGCATTCTCTCTTGAAAAGGCATCCACGTTGCTGAGGATTTTGATAAGGAGGAGTTTGTCATCCCTTCTGCCCACAACATCGAAGCATACGCTTCTCAGCGTAAGCATCGCGGATATATCGAATCCTGCTTTTGCCAGAATGGCTCTAGTTGTGTTGATAAGGTCGTCCCTCGTCATCGAAAGTGAAATTCAATCTGCAAATAAAACGATTATCCCTAATTTTGTTTTTTGAGGATTCAACGTACGGATTCAGAAATGTAAAGGGGTTTACCGCCCGCCCGAAGGCGGACTTGGTTATGCATCGACCGAGAGGATCACTTATTTTCTAACCGATGCATATGATCTGAGCTCATCTCTGACCTTGGGGCCGATCTTCTCCAGTGCACGGGTGAAGTCTTCCATCTCCACCTTGCACGCAGCGATGTCATCGTCGGTGGGATTACCCGATGCTACGAGTTTCCTGACTGCCGTCATCACTGCTTCGTTGCATACAGCACTGATATCTGCACCGGTATATCCTTCGGTCTGAGCTGCCAGATCGTCCAGGTTGACGCTTTCGGCGAGCGGTTTGTTCTTTGTGTGGATTTCGAGGATCTTTTTCCTGGATTCCTTGTCCGGGATTCCTATGTAAATGCTCTTATCGAACCTTCCCGGCCTCAGGAGCGCGGGATCGATGATGTCCGGACGGTTCGTGGCAGCGATGACGACCACATCGTTGAGAGCGGTCAATCCGTCCATCTCGGTGAGCAGCTGTGAGATGACCCTTTCGGTAACATTACTGTCCGATCCGGTGCCTCTTTCGGATGTTATCGAATCGATCTCATCCATGAAGATGACACAGGGTGCGGCCTGTCTTGCTTTCCTGAAGGTTTCTCTCACGGCTTTTTCGGATTCCCCGACCCATTTGCTCAGGAACTCCGGTCCTTTGACGGAAATGAAGTTGGCTTCGGATTCCGTAGCTACCGCTTTTGCCAACATCGTCTTTCCGGTTCCGGGCGGACCGTACATGAGGATGCCTCTGGGAGGAACCGCATTCATGTGAGCGAACACTTTGCTGTATTTCAGAGGCCATTCCACTGCTTCCTTGAGTTCCTGTTTTGCATTTTCCAAGGCTCCGATATCATCCCATTTCACATTCGGTTTCTCTATGAGGACTTCCCTCATAGTCGAAGGCTGCAGATCTCTCAATGCGGCTGTGAAGTCGTCCCATTTGACTTCGATCCTGTTCAGTGTCTCCGATGGAATTTCGTCGGATTCCATGTCGACATCCGGGAGGATGCGTCTCAGGGCGGCCATAGCCGCTTCCTTGGTGAGCGCTGAAAGGTCTGCGCCTGCGTAACCGTGTGTAAGGTCCGCCAACCTGTCGATATCCACATCGCTTGCCAGCGGCATTCCTCTGGTGTGGATCTGAAGGATATCGTATCTTCCGTCTCTGTCCGGGATGCTGATCTCAATCTCCCTGTCAAATCTTCCAGGTCTTCTGAGAGCTTCATCGATGGAGTTCGGTCTGTTGGTTGCACCGATGACCACGACCTTGCCTCTTGATTCAAGGCCGTCCATGAGTGCCAGCAACTGTGCTACTATCCTTCTTTCCGTTTCACCGGATACCTCATCACGTTTGGGTGCGAGAGAGTCTATCTCGTCGATGAAGATGATACTCGGTGAGTTCTCCTCAGCTTCTTTGAATATCTCTCTCAGTTTTCCTTCGGATTCTCCGTAGAACTTACTGACTATCTCAGGTCCGCCGATGTAGGTGAAATTACTACTGGTTTCGCCTGCGACTGCTTTTGCAAGCATCGTCTTTCCGGTTCCGGGAGGTCCGTGGAGCAGAACACCCTTGGGTGCTTCCACACCGAGTCTTTTGAACAGTTCGGGATGTCTCAGAGGAAGTTCGACCATTTCTCTGATCTTCCTTACCTCATCCCCCAATCCTCCGATGTCATCATAGGAGACCTTGGGGATTTCACCTGAGCCGTTGGTGGGTTTCTCGTTGATCTTCACTATTGTTTTCGGAGACATTATCACGGCTTCGGAAGACGGTCCGTAGGATGTAACGACAAGGTCGATCTTGTTTCCCATGACATTCAGGGTGATCGTATCTCCTTTAGCGAATACTCTTCCTTCCAATACCTGTCTCAGGTATTCTTCGCCGCCCTGTATCCTGAGCTGTTCTGTCGGTGCGAATGTGATCTTTTCTGCATCTTTTGCAGTTATTTTCTTGACATCGACTCTGTCGTCGATGCCTATTCCGGCATTGCGTCTGGTGGAACCGTCGAGTCTGATCAGTCCCATGTTGGCATCTTCGGGTCCGCCTGCAAGTATCTTGACGGCAGTCTTCCTGACTCCGTCCACCTGGATTATGTCTCCTACTCTGAGATCAAGGATTCTCATCAGTTCAGGGTCCATCCTTGCGACTCCTCTTCCCGCCTCTCCAGATTTGAGTTCGGCAACTTTCAGTGCCTTATCTTTTGACATTACAATACCTCCTTGTTGAGTGTGTTTTTCACACTGTTTTTACTGTTCCTGTTTTTCATGATATATTCCGTTGTGATGGTTTCCATGGGAACTTCCGGATTTTCCAGAAGTTCAAACATCAGTGGTCTGTGATCCGCATATTCTTCCCCCAGATTGGAAATAGCGGCTGACATGATCTGCTGACGTTCAGTGATTAGTCTAGATCTCTGTTCGTCCAGTTTTCTGATCTCCTCATCTATTGTTACGAGTTTTTTCCTTGTTTTTTCGAGGCTTTCCGCGGGATTGACGGAAATCTTCTGTGTTTCGGTCCCTTCCTCTATTATATTGGCAGCGAACCTGCAGTTGTGCATATCGATGACGAGTGTGAACTTGGATATCGGAGTGTAAACGGTTCTCATAGGCCCCATGGAGCTGCTTACCTGTCTGCTCACGACCATTCCGTTCTTTTCCAACAGGTCGAGATTCTTCATTATCGCCTGTTGGCTTACTCCGATTTCCTTTGACAGTTGGAGCGGATAGCCTGGTTCTCTGGCCAATGCTTCCAATATCCTTCTCCTGGTCGGGTTGTTTACCATTGAAAGGATCGTGTCAATGTCCGTCATCTTATCACTCGGTAGTTAACCATTGGTTAACATCTAAGTGAACATAACAGTACTTCTATAAAAAACCATATGTTATACAACGTATCTTTCATCACAAAAGACATAAAAATTATGTTAAAATCAACATATTTTAGAATCTATGATGGATTTGTACAGTGTTTCTGTCTTTACCATCTGTTGATCCCATGTGAATGCTCTTGAGACTTTGATAGCATTCTCTGAAAGTTCAATGCGTTTTTCACGGTCGTTCAGGAGGTTATTGATTGCATTCGCCAAACCTTCGGAATCCTTTGGTTTTACGTAATATCCCGCATCTTTCACATTTCCGGGAAGTCCGTCAACATCAGTACATATGATTGGTTTTCCGTAGGATATCGCCTCAAGTGCAGCCAATCCGTAGGCTTCGAAGATAGACGGCATCACGAAGAATTTGCATGTACTCATCAGTCTGATCTTCTCATCCTCTTCGACCCAACCCTTAATCTCCACTTTATCCTGAAGATTGTATTTTTTGATCAGACGTTCAAGTTTCTTCTGTTCAGGCCCTTTTCCGCAGAGAATCAGTTTCTGATTCACATTCTTCATGGCTTCTATAAGATACGGAAGTCCCTTGGTGGAAACCAATCTTCCGAGACTCAGGATGAAATCATCTTCCTTATCGGAAATTTCAGGGAATTCCTCAAGACAGTTATCAATGGTTGTAATCTTGTTCCCGTCACATCCTCTTTTGATCAGATCGTTTCTTACACAATCGGTGATTGCGACTATGTGGTCGTAAGTGTTCAGTTTCTTTCTGTAAAGATTGTCATTTATTTCGGAAAAGAATCCCTGGATTCCGATACCTTCGCCCCACATGTTGTGGTATGTAAACACTTTTGTTCCTGTGTATTTTGCAACACCGCCGTCAAAGGACGGAGCCCATCTGTAGTTGTAGTTGACAATGTCCGGAGAAAGTTCATTCAGTTTTTCGGTTACTTTCTTGGTGATGACATAAGGTGGATTGTAGATATTGAAGAATCTTGAAGGCAGACGTACGATTCTGTATCCGTCTTCTGTTTCCTCTTCCAACGGTGTACCGGGAAGCTGTGATGTAAGGACTGTAACATCATGTCCCATCTTAGCGAAACGTTTGCTTGTGACATGCATCCTTCTCTCGATACCGCCGTGATAGGGGAAGAAGAAGGGGTTTGCCTCAACGATTTTCATAGTCTCCATGGGATCACTTCTTCTTCGAGAGTCTTTCCTTTTTGGCCTTGATCACATCTTCGTACATCGCTTCCAACATTTTGGCACAGTTGAGTTCGGAAAATGATCTGGCTCTCTCCATTGCAGCTTCTTTCACACTGTCGTCACAGTTCAATGCCCTGTTGATGGCATCGGCCATGTCTTCGATTCCGCCGGTGAACATGAATCCGTCTACGCCGTTGTGAATTATCTCTGTGAATGCTCTTGCCTCAGGGCACACAATCGGTTTTCTGCAGGCCATGGCTTCCATGGTCGTCAATCCCTGAGTCTCAAATCTGGATGATGATACGCAGACATCCGCGATACTGTAGTATCTCGGCAGATCTGCTCTGTTGACGAATCCTGTGAATCTTACTCTGTCCTCGAAACCGCATTCTTTCACGGCCTCCTCGACAGTTTCCCTTGCAGGTCCGTCTCCTACAATCACAAGCGAAACGTCATCGTCCAACAGTCCAAGGCATCTTACGATGTCGTCTACATGTTTCTCGAAAGAGACTCTTCCTACATGCATGATTATCCTTCTGCCTTCAAGACCCAGCTCTTCAATGAGTTCCTTCGGAGGGTCCATGGGAGAGAACATATTTGTGTCAATTCCGGCAGTAATGACTCTTCCGTCCCTGGGGCTGACCCCGTGTTCCCCTATTTCCTTCATGATCGGTGTGGTCGGAGTGATGACTCCGTCGGCATGGTTCATCAGATTCCTGAGGTAAACCCATGCAAGTTTCTCCATCAGGTCGATGGGGAGGTTCTTGATCGGAAGATAGTATTCCAAGGTGTCCGTGACCATGGTCCCCATCATTACTATGAATGGGATCTTCAGGGTGTGGGCGGATATGAATCCCTTGAGTGCCATGAGGGTGAGTCCCTGTGCATGTATCACGTCGGGTTTCAGTTTCTCAAACAGTTCTATCTTGTTTGACGGATAGATTGGCAGATAGTATCCTTCGTATCCGGAGTATTTGATTGACGGGAAGTAGTAGATTCCCTCCCTTCTATGTTCCTCTCCCGGATCGGGGGCGATTATGAAAACTTCATGACCCAGTTTCTCCAATGATTTCTTGAAGGTATCTGTTACGGTGACCATTCCGTCGATGGTCGGGTGATAACTGTCCGCCACTATAGCTATCCTCATCTTAACGCCCTGTGACCAAAACGTATCACTCAATATTAAACTTGGTTATGTTTCTGGATATTACGTAATATTGCTGTTCTGTGATCGACAGTCTATTGACTGTCTTTCCCGAAGAACCCTTATATCCTGCATCTATATCTTTCAGTCATGGCAGGGGTCCTCAAAGGAGATACAGTCATCCTGAAAGACCAGAAGGAAGGCAGTCAGTTGTACAACCGCGGTAACTACGGTTATCCGCTCAGCGGAGGCGGTATAGAGTTGGATCTTATCGAGGCAACATATCTCGTAGAATGCAACAGACTGACTGTCACACACAACGGTAAGGAACGTCCTTTTGAGTACCTCTTCAGTTATTCTTCATCGAATTATGATGAGTTCGATATCAAGTACATAGTATACCGTGATATCAGACAGAGAGGATTCGTTGTGAAGAATGAATCCGGTGATTTTGATATGGCGGTTTTCCCTAGAGGTATGACTCTCAGCAATTCCCGCCCGCAGTATTACCTTAAGGCAGTATCGGAAAGGACTGCATTTGACATCTCAACTTTCAGAGAGAATGTGAAGGAGACCAACAACAAGGGTAAGCAACTCCTTTACGGTGTCGTCGATGAGGAGGGAGATCTGACATATTACATAATGTCAACCAAGGATCCTGTCGGATTCATAGACAGTGAGCCTGAGGGAAAGGCATTAGGCATCGTTGTACGCGACAGGGTCTTTGTCTTTGACCGTAAAGATTCGGAGTTACTCAGATCGTCCGCATTCTACGGAAAGATGATTTCCGATGTTCTGCAGCTTTCATTGATTGAGTCCTGTCATCTCATGGAAAAGGGAATCCTGAAAGTTGTGACAGCTGACGGTGACTGTGTTACCTTGGATGAACTGAAAGCATCCGGAAGGGAGTTCCAGGATGAGTTCGACCTCAGGCTCAGAGCATTCAGCGATCTCAGGAGGCGCGGCCTTGTAGTGAAGACCGGGTTCAAGTACGGTACCCATTTCAGAGTTTATGAAAAGTCACCGGATGACTGTCATGCAAGATATCTGGTACATTCAGTCTCAGGTACCAACAGGACAATGTGGCCGGAAATATCCAGAGCTGTCAGGCTTTCGGGCGGAGTTAAGAAAGAGATTCTGTTCTGCCGCGTTACCGACAGAACAGAGTATATGGAATTTAAATGGTTCAGGCCCTGATCAGAGCTGAATCTCGATACCGAGTTTCTCTGTCAGTTCCTTGTATCTGTTTCTGATTGTAACCTCAGTTACGCCGGCAACATCTGCAACTTCTCTCTGTGTCCTGCGTTCGTTGCAAAGAATCGATGAGATGTAGATTGCTGCTGCAGCAACTCCTGTAGGTCCGCGTCCGGATGTGAGTTCCTTCTCGCTTGCATCTTTGAGAATGTCTGCTGCCTTACTCTGTACTTCTCCGGAAAGTTTCAGTTCCGAACAGAATCTCTGAACGTAATCCTGAGGCTTTGTAGGCATGAGCTTGAGTTTGAGCTCACGGGTCATGAAACGGTATGTACGTCCGATTTCCTTTCTTCCGACACGACTGGATCCTGCCACTTCGTCGAGTGTTCTGGGTACACCGCACTGTCTGCATGCTGCATAGAGTGATGCTGCTACGACACCCTCGATGGATCTTCCACGGATGAGGTTCTTGTTGACTGCTTTCCTGTAAATCATAGCGGCAGTTTCCCTGACGTTTCTGGGAAGTCCCATTGCAGATGCCATCCTGTCAAGCTCCGAAAGTGCGAATGCGAGGTTCCTTTCGGTTGCATTGGACACACGGATCCTTCTCTGCCATTTCCTGAGCCTGTACAGCTGTGCTCTGTTCCTGGTAGGGATGCTCTTACCGTAACTGTCCTTGTTTTTCCATGAAATCTCTGTGGAAAGACCTTTGTCGTGAATGGTATAGGTCATGGGTGCACCGGTACGTGCTCTTTTCTCTCCCTGTTCTACGTCGAATGCTCTCCATTCGGGTCCCTGATCAATGAACTGATCGTCGAGAACAAGACCGCAGTCTTCGCAAAGAAGCTCCCCTCTTTCATAGTCTCTGACGAGGTGTTTGCTTCCGCACTCCGGACACTTCTCAACCTCTTCAGTTTCTTCTCTTGCCTTTACCATTTGTATTCTCTCCCTTGAAGTAGATTTTTTTATGAGCTAAACCGCTCAGCCGTTCTTTGTCTACGGGCAATATCGTGACGTATGGCGAATCGACCGGCCCGAATACTCTTTTCACGGTGCCGATCTTGCGTTCACGCTGATCAAATACGGGGCTGTTGACATCAGGGAGTGCAGTTGCACGGACAATCAGTCTGCCTTCGTCCGTAATTGTTTCTACCTCTCCAAGAAATTCCATGTTAGTCCCCAAAAAATAAGCGTGTTCAATAGCAATTCTCTATAATATTACTTCATATATAATGATTTGGGTTTAGTTTATATTGAATGGTTATCCTGATATAAATATGCAAGTGTTTTTTTACAGATTTTTTCAACAGAGATAGTATATAAAACGTTTTAGAGCTGGATACTTTATCGAAAAGATAGGTTTTGACGCACTTCTAGATCTATTCACTCGGAGAAGCAGATATAATTTTGGTTTGGCATAAAGTGTTCCGAATTGTTAATGCGTTCTTTGATGTACTCATGTAATTTGCCATAGATGTATAAATATCTACTTCATAACTTGCCATAGATGTATAAATATCTACTTCATAACTTGCCACAGATGTATTATATATAAAGATCATGTTTCAATATACATGGTTTCGCGTACAATCTTCAAAAGGAAGATATATCAAAGGTTGTTGGAGTGGAAGGAGAATTCCAGTGACAAGTATGCATTGATGATAGAAGGTGCAAGGCGCGTAGGAAAAACCACAATAGTGAAGGAATTTGCAACAAAGGAGTATCGTTCAAACATCATAATTGATTTTTCAATAGCCTCCGATGAAGTCAAATCATTATTCAAGGATTACATTGGAGATTTGGAGACATTTTTTTTCAGACTTCAGTCGATTTACAACGTAAAATTACACACACATGAGAGTCTGATCATATTTGATGAAGTGCAGCTCTTTCCTCTTGCCAGACAGTCGATCAAACATTTGGTCGCAGACGGCAGATACTCATATATCGAAACCGGATCTCTGATATCCATACGAAAGAATGTAGAGAACATTTTGATTCCTTCTGAAGAGTTGTCCATATCTATGCACCCTATGGATTTCGAAGAATTTCTTTGGGCACAGGATAAACATATGCTTGCGGATTTGATCAGAAAGTCATTCGAAGAGAAAGTTCCATTAGGTTCCAAAAGTCATTGTTTGATTATGGCCCAGTATTCTGCATACATGTTGGTCGGAGGTATGCCGTCTGCAGTCGATGCATACGTTTCAACCAATAATCCATTCGATGTGGAGAAGGCCAAAGGGGCAATACTGAAGCTTTACCGTGATGATTTAATGAAGATATCGGGAGGATTAGGTGCCAGTGCAAGAAAGATTTTCGAACTCATTCCATCCACTTTGATGAAGCATGAGAAGACTTTTTCACCTTCGGATGTGAGAGCAAACAGTGCTACCAGAGATTACCTCGACAGTATATCATGGCTTGAACAATCCAGATTGGTAAATCTGTGTTACCGTTGTTCAGAACCCAGTCCATCATTGGATCTGTCAATTGACGCTAACAGTTTCAAGATGTACATGTTGGACACAGGCCTTCTTATGACTCTGGCATTGGAAAAGAACATAGCAGATCGTGAAGAACTCTACGATGCGATATTAAATAACAAACTATCTCTGAATAAAGGAATGTTTTTTGAGAATATGGTTGCACAGGAACTTACAATGTCTGAAAAAGGCCTTGTGTTTATCAAGTTCTATACTGAAGATTCGGAAAGGATACAGGAAGTAGATTTTCTTATAGCGAACGGAAAGAAGGTGGCACCTCTTGAAGTGAAATCAAGCAGATCCTCGCAGCATCCGTCGTTGGATCGTCTGATACGGAAATATCCGAAAATAATCAATTCGCCGTATGTGATTCATTCTAAGGACTTGAGAGTGGATGGAGAAATAACGTACATTCCGATTTACATGACGATGTGTCTGTGACTTATCGCTTTCAGATTTGGTATCCGATAAGGTATCTCGAGTCAATCTTTTTCTGTTCAAATCCAACAGAGCCTATATATTCCGTTCGAGATACAGTGTCGATGACACAGGTCCTCATTCTTATGGGTAGCAAGAGCGACTTACCTGTCGCTGAGAAGGCAACGGAACTTTTCAAAAAATTCAATATCACTTTCGATATAGCAGTAGCTTCCGCACACAGGACTCCTGCCAGGGTTGAAGAATTGGTGAAAGGTTCCGACGCGGACGTCTTCATCGCTATCGCAGGAATGTCTGCAGCATTGCCCGGTGTCGTTGCTTCATTCACCGTCAAACCAGTTATCGGAGTGCCGGTTGCAGGAAAGATGACGATGGATGCTATTCTCTCGGTAGTGCAGATGCCTCCCGGAATCCCTGTGGCAGCTGTGGGATTGGACAGAGGAGACAACGCAGCCGTTCTTGCAGCACAGATTCTTTCCGTGAAATATCCCGAACTCACCGATAAACTTCTGAATCACAGGAAGGAGATGGCAGAGAAGGTGGAGAAGGACTCCTTGGAAGTCTCTTCCAAATTCTGATATATTCACTACGGAAAGTGCCGTTTTAGGCGCGCGTGCGCGTGTGTAGTAATGCTTAAAAGAAATGAGTGAAGTACTCTCAAACATGAATATGCGTCCGGACGATATGGTCCGTATCACAACACCTGAATTGGCCCAGAAATTCATAGACGAGCAGGTCGCAGAGATCCGTTCACAGGTCGGCGACAAGAAAGTGCTTTTGGCACTCTCCGGAGGAGTGGACAGCTCTGTGGTTGCAGCGTTGCTCATCAAAGCCATCGGAAAACAGCTCGTATGTGTACACGTCAACCACGGTCTCATGCGTAAGGGTGAGAGCGAACAGGTTATCGAAGTGTTCCGTGACCAGTTGGATGCAAATCTTATTTACATCGATGCAACCGACCGTTTCCTCGACCTTCTCAAGGATGTAGAAGAACCCGAGACCAAGCGTAAGATCATCGGCGGAGAATTCATCAAAGTCTTCGATGAGGAAGCAAGGAAATTGGAGGGAATTTCATTCCTTGCACAGGGAACAATCTATCCTGATATCCTCGAAAGTGACGGTGTCAAGGCACATCACAATGTGGGAGGACTTCCCGAAGACATGCAGTTCGAGCTCGTTGAGCCCGTCCGTCTTCTGTTTAAGGATGAGGTACGTGTCGTAGGAAACCAGTTGGGTCTTCCTGCAAACATGGTTTACCGTCAGCCCTTCCCCGGTCCCGGACTCGGTGTACGCTGTCTCGGTGCAATTACACGTGACCGTCTTGCAGCACTCCGTGAATCCGATGCAATTCTTCGTGAGGAGTTTGAGAACGCAGGACTTACATCCAAGATTTGGCAGTTCTTCACAATTGTCCCTGATTTCCGTTCCACAGGTGTACGTGACGGAAAACGTGTGTTCGACTGGCCTGTAATCATCCGTGCGGTAAACACAGTCGATGCGATGACTGCTACTGTACCGGAAGTGGAGTTTGCACTGCTCCGTAAGATTGCGGACCGTATCCTCGCAGAGGTTCCCGGTGTATGCCGTGTACTCTACGATTTGAGTCCTAAAGGTCCCGCTACAATCGAGTGGGAGTAATCAGAAAAACAAGCACCGCTCAGCGGTGCATTTTTCATATAATTCTGTCAGAGGATTTTCCCCTTAGATGATATTGTAACGACCTTCACAGGTATGTTTTTCTCTGATTTTTCAACAGCTTTTCTTACTGCGAATTCCAATCCTCCGCAACATGGTACTTCCATGCGGGTGACAGTTATGCTTTTGATATCGTTCTGAATAAGTATTTCTGATAACTTATCGGAGTAATCAACCGAATCCAATTTGGGGCATCCTACTACAGTGGCATGTCCTTTGATGAAATCATTATGGAAATTCCTGTATGCGAAAGCGCTGCAGTCAGATGCTACAAGCAGATCCTTGCCGTCAAAAAACGGTGCCTTCACAGGAACAAGTTTGATCTGTATGGGCCAATGGGTGAGTTCGCTGTCTCCGTTATCGAAAACAGCCGGTCCGCTGCCTTTGCACATAATCGGTATGGATTCTTTGTGTTTCTTAGCCTCAAGAACAGCTTTTTCATCATATTCCGGAGCATCACGCAGAACGAATGTGATAGCTCCTTCCGGACAGGCAGGAAGGCAATCTCCCAAACCGTCGCAATAGTCTTCACGGATCAGTTTGGCCTTACCGTTTATAATTGTGAGAGCACCTTCATGACATGCTTCGGCACATATTCCGCATCCGTTGCATTTGTCTTCGTCGATGGAAATAATCTGTCTAATCATGTTATCTGCGGATATTCAATCGATGTATCGGATATATCCATTTTATGCAGACGGAGTTGTAATGAGTGGCTGTTGCGTATAATATCAATGTTCACAAGTCACACAGAACACTGATTTAATTCATAAGATCAGAAAAAGGATGCAGAATAAAGTCTGCACCCCTTTCAGAATGAAACCGTTTATGTCAATGCGTTTAGCTTACTTCCTTGAGGATGACTTCAAGGTCGGAAAGGATCTGCATAATCGTGCTCCAAGACTCCATAGGGATGTTGGGGTCGTTGGAGAGATCTGCAAGAACATTGATTGCGCTGGATACGCGGAGATCAAGTGCCTTGCCGTTGTCCAAAAGGAGAGATACAGCATCTGATGCTCCCTTTCTGATGTTTCTTGGCACACCGTTGTCATTTGCAAGACGGCCTTCAAGCTCGTTTGCAACCTGCTTAATCCTTACGTCTGATGCTGCCATTTTATCGCCTCACATTGATTCGAATTCATCCTGGAGGTCCATGTAGAACTGTTCAAGAACATCCTCGATGTTGGATGATCTGTATTCCCTGATTCCTCCGATGTCACTCTGGATTTTAGCGACGAAATCGTCGTTCTCCTTGATAAGCTCGATGTTACAAAGGACTTCTTCCATAATCACACCTACTTAGGTTATAAAGGGTCTAACCTAGAACCTATATTTAATAGTCACTGGTCTTTTCAGTATGTAGAGTTACCCACTGTATGTGTATTAACCAATATCAAAGCACACTGCGGCATGCATCTCCGAGGATTTTCATTCCTTTCTTCATCTCTTCGTCACTGGCGGTGGCGAAGTTCAGACGGAGTGTGTTTTTACCTCCGTTCACATGGAACGGTTCGCAGGGCATTATGACCAATCCGTGCTCCATTGCATGTTTGTAGATTCTCATAGCATCCGTTCCTTCAGGCGCCTTGAGCATGACAAACATTCCTCCTGTAGGATTGTTCCAGGACATTTTATCGGGGAGGTTCTCTTCCATCAGG
>SUSX01000008.1 GCA_015063195.1 Thermoplasmata archaeon
TTTCGGTTCTCCTTCGCCTGCGAAGCTGGCGAAGCATACCGCTGTGGATTTATGCAAATCCATTCCGACTGCTATTCTCATCCATTCACCATCCGTTCGCCGATACACGGAACGGACAGCATCGGGAGTGACAGCGTAATCTTTTATCTTCGATCACGATATCAGAATCGCTCGTGCGATTCGTTCAATGTATTAGGCAACATTTGAATGCACGAGCTCAGTTTTTAATTGGGCGGTCTTTTTTAACATCAGTTTTCTGTTAGAGTACGTTATTTCGATTGTTTTCAATTGCTTCACAATTCCATTAAAAGTCCATACCTCACGGTAAAACTGCAGTGATTTTTACAAAAAGAGTAGGGATGATTAACCGAGAACTTTCTCAAGAACCTTGGCGCAGAACATACCCCAACCGTCACACTGCTTCAGAAGTGAAACAATAATTCCTGAACTCAGTTTTGATTCTCCGCCCTGACGCTCTCCGAATTCGAATTCGAATTCTTTGATTGTTATGTCCTTTGGTACATACTTCATAAGATCGAAGAGAGCTTTGAATCCCTTCATTTGGAAATTATCTCTGTATTTTTCGATGGTTTCTTTAAACATCTCTGTTTTTCCGCCGAAAAGACCGCTCATGATATCAGATGAAATCTGCTTATCATGCATCTTCAGCGTAAAAGCTGCGAGATAGTGTGCGCCCCATGAACCTACCCATCTTCCAAAAGATGAGAGATTAGAACGGTCCTTCCTGACACCGATTGTCAGATCCGCACCACTCTCAAGCTGTTCGAACATTCCCTTGAGTGCCGAAGGAGGATGCTGGAAATCAGAATCCATATTGATGAAAAATTCAGTCTCGGTACGCTCAATACCTTCGAAGATACTTGCAGAAAGTCCCCTGTCTTCAGGATCACGGACGATAAGCCTTACCATGGGATCTGATTCCGCCCTGGACAGGACTATCTCCTGAGTCTTGTCCTTGGAATTGTCATCCATGACCAATACGGTGAATGCCGGGTACATCTCTCTGAGAGTATCCACCATTTTTCCGATGTTAGCTTCTTCATTGTAAGTCGGGAGAATAACAGTGCATCCTGATTCCGTAAGTATCCCTCTGATTAACCCATAAGGTTAATCGTATTTATACGGGGCGCATAGAAAACAGTCAATTTTTTGTAAAAATGATTATAACCATATCTGTTTAAACACTAACGGATGATTATCTTCTTACCGTATGTAGCATCAATGTTTCCGACATAACCGTAAACGTGACAGTGTTCGGCATCTGTGAAAAATGAACCTGAATTATCATCGCGTGTATCTCCGGAATCCCAATTCAGAATCTCTGAGGAATAATCGAGACCGGATGCAACAATCTGTGCGATTGATTGTAGTACCCATGCATAATACTCTCTGCTGACGGAAAAGTTCATTATCATTCCGTTTCTTGATTCAAATAAAAGAGCTGATGAATAACCGTCAATGAAACTGCCTATTCTAAAATAATCGGTTGTTAAGGAGCCGTATTTTATTCCGTAAGTACATTCATTGATGAATACGCCTAGTGCCTCCTGTATTATGGAATCCTGCACATCACCAAAAAGATACTCGGGGCCATCCCTGAATATAGTATCATCATCTACACCCGTGAAAATTTCTGCAAATCCTTCGATTGTGATGACTGTTGAACTCGTTGCTACGTATTTTCCGAAGCATCCGAACATGTTGATTACTGCTCCGCCTGAATCCAACCAATCAACAAGGAAACAATCCTCTGTACCGTTGTAAAGACATTGAGGTATCTCTGCAGACACAAACATCAATGCGGTTTCATAAGGATTCAGAGATTTGAGTACATCAGGAATGTCAGATGCGGAACATATTCTGAAATCATGCAATTCCCTGTTCTCAAAGAAAGAATCGAAATAACCCAGTGTATTTTTCTGAATACGATATTCTATCGACGAATAATACCCCTCGTCATAACAGGCGATTATTGTGTTAATATCATATTTACCATCTGTTTCTATCAGAGCAGTATGAGTTTCCATGCCATAATTCGCATCATATGAGTATTCGATACTATCATCAGAATATTTTGCACTGAATTCACAATTGTAGAGGTCTGTGGGAAAATACACCGTGACCATGCCGATTAAAACAATTCCGCAAAGTACTACGAATATCACTTTATCTCGGTTGTTCATAAGAGCGCCTCCATAGTTCTGAGAATGCCAAAATTGCACAGATGATTCCGCATGACATCTTTATCGGTTCAAAGAAGACATAAAGTACTCCAAACAAAGAATGTCCTTTGTACACAATCGTGTTGAGGAAATCAAAAGTATAATCGTAATATCCGATTTCACCGAATATGGATATGTTGACTATTGAAAATGATAGTATCCCCAATAGAGATATGAACAGTATTGCTGCAAATGACTCTTTTGGCAATGCAATAATGACCAATGCCAGTAAAACGAGATAATATTGCGTATTTCCGGGAAGAATCAACATCACTGATGTAAAAAGAAGTCCGGAAAGACACAGAACAACCTCTCTATTATCCTTTATCTTAGACATTTTATGCATAATTATTACGAATATAGCTATGATTGCCGGACTTAGAGGAATGATCAAGTTATATGTGTGGGAGTCTAAATTCCTGATTCTGCCCAATAGCCAATCCATGGATTGTTCAAAGTCTCCGTTAAGGATTACGGGTAACATAAGGATAACAACAGTTACAATTGCTGACAGAATATATTTTCCAGCATCTTTGAAACTATTATTCTTTCCGTACACATAGATTATTAAACCTAATGCAATGAATGCACCGTACGGTTTCGTCAAAAGACTGATTGCCATAGACGTACCAGATATAACGAAATTTCCCTTCAGTGCCGCATAGATGGCAATCAGCATGAAAAGAACCTCAATGTTATCAAAACTGACTCTGAATGACGATATTGAAATTGATAATGAACATAAAAGCCACAGTGCTACGGCCAATACTGCAGTCTTTTCATCCTTGAACAATATGGTGACAATTTTGTAAATGAAATATGCCACCAACATATCCACAGCAATCAAGAATATTTTCAGAACCATCGTGTATGCTACAGAAGGAACAATCTGCCCCTGTCCTGTTATTCCGGACGGAATCAAAAGATTCGGGTCCACATGACCATAGCTTATGCCAAGCATGTCACAAAAACCTGTCAGGAAAGACAATATATATCCCCATACAGGAGTATAGAAGTAGCCAAGGACATCATATAAACCATCATTTGCAGTGATATTTGATGATACCCTTACCCAATAACTCAGATCTGTACAGTACGTCAGTGAGACTGCAATTACCAAACGAACTATCAATCCAACTAGAACTATAGCAATTAAAATCCTGGTGAGTTTCGGTAAACTCTTCAAATCTGATAGACGGGACGATTCCAACGATTTATCTAAAAAATGTAAATATAATATCCTTTCACTAATTGGATGTATAATCCAATATGTATTATATTATCACCTCTACTGAACAGCAATCTTTTGATGTATGTCGCTTGGTTCCCATCTTATTTTTAATTTAAAATGAGCAACATAAACTAAGATTTATGAACACTTAATTGACGTGCAACGATACACTGAGTGCACATACCTGCAAAGAATCACAGAAAATCATACCTTTCTCCATAAATCAGTGGTATGACCCTACATACAGGTACAACGAAAGATTTCCATATGTATCAGGCACAGTCATCTCCACTTTCACACTACCATAGTGAAAGAAAAAGAGACTCAACATCGTTACAAAAAAGACACTATTGCAGCTATGATGAGTTTCTGTTTTTGCGAAAGTGCGCCTACAGGGTTCAACATCGGTTTTACAATACATCTACTCATTAAATCATTTGTCATATCTTTGTTACCACTGCACTGTGAAGAATCGGGATATGCATCAAAGAGAATGATACTTCAATAAAACAGAACAGAATAAGACGTACTATGAGGACTGAACATATTGGTTTACAACATTCTCAAAGATTACAGATCCTAAAGGAGATGTCTCCGAGTCCAAGCTCATCTGAAATAGCAATTAGTCTTTTATTGTATGGAAACAATCGCCTCACGAAAGGTGACAAGATGCACGTAATCTCACTTATCGTGAAGAACGAATTCGGCGTTATGCAAAGAGTTATGGGGGAATTTACCCGCAATAAAATCAACGTCGAAACCATCGTCGTCGGAAAATGCGAACAACCAGGCAAATCCAGAATCGTACTTTCCGTGAACGACAAAGATCAAGCATCAATGGCAGTCATCAGACTTCAGAAACTCCAGGATGTATATGCTGCTCAGCTTGTAGAGGCCAGCGGACAGTCTGCATACGCACTCATTTCCACATCTGACGGAAATGTAGGGGTTGTCGGAGAATCCATGCAGGTAGAGGAGCTCATAGAACGCTGTAATCCGGAGAAATATGTCAAAGCACTCAATGCGCTTTGATATGATTATTCTTCAAATTTCAAAAACGGACCGTGTCCCGGACAGACAAGATATCCCTTGAAGTTAGACAGTATATGTTTCAGGCATATCTTAGCCTTCGCTGAATCAGTATTGACGCTTTGCATGAGATACGGTGCTAAACTATTGAACTCAGCCTGTTCTTTTGAAAAGCCGGAAGCATTGACATAATCATCTCCGGTAAACACAATATCCAGATCATCACAGACCAGTAATGTGTCCCCTTTGACGTGCCCTCCGTTTCCTTCCAATATCTTAAAAGAATAGCCGGCAAATTCAAAACTTCCAGCATTAGAATATAATTCATCGGATTCTTTTCTGCCGATGATTTCAAGATTCTTAGTACCCGGAGGAATATAACCGGCTATCAGCAGACTGAGACGGTAGTAAGGTGCATGTATAGGATTCAGCTCCCTGTATCTCAGGCCCCCTTCCTCTTCGACCTTGAAATCATCATAAATCGACCCTGTTACCAATATCCGATCGAAATATGGCATCAGACCGACATGATCCACATCGGAGTGTGTAAGATAGAGCAATCTGCTTTTGGTATAGAATCCGTCTATTTTTTCAGCAAAGAAATCCATGATATTCTGCGCATAACAATGGAATGCACCATCCACAAACAGAAGTGAATCATCTGATTCCAGAACATATACGGTACTTCCACAAGGAGGTTCCATCATGTGTAATTTTAAATTACCCAGATATTCAGCACGATAGACAGGGTTGAAGTTTTCACCCGTATTTTTTCTGACGAAGGAAGCGAACTTTCGGACATAATCAAAAGTTGTGAATGGGAGTTCACCCTTGTCCTCGAGGATCTGCATAATCTTGTTTGAATTGATGATCATTTCTTTTGATCCTTCGTTATCAAGTGACAGGAGCTCTTTCATATCAGATGAAAACGAAAGATAGAACACTGTATTGTCCAGAACTTTATCGGTTATATCATAATCCAGTATCGTCACTTCATACAACTGAGCTATACGGTCCAGAACCGCCTTTGTTATCTTCGGATTATCGATATGGATCCCCATCTTGAAATGTTGAAACTCCGTACCGTTGTCCTGTGCATTCATGTATGAAATATTAACTTCATAGTGTGCCAGTACTTCCAGAACAGGAATGACTGCTCCTGCCTTGTCAGGAATCTTTAGGCTAAGAAGCAACACATTATCATCACGATCCTCAGTCAAAAAACCCAAAAGACTGAGTTCCTCCGTGATACTTTCAAACACAGAATCATCATCAGCGGAAACATCCAGGAACATCGTATTGCTGTCAACGGATTTGTTATAACTGGTACGTACAATATTGCCACCATTGGCACTGATCACTTTGGCTGCACGGAGAAAACTTCCTGCCTTGTCCTCGACATTGGTGACGTATGTACGCCTCATCAAACCTCAATCAAACAAGAACAATAAAAACTGAACGTTCAAAAACTAGGAATAGTGATAGATGATGCAAGCACCATCATATCAGAATAAACGAAATGGTTTGATCAGCTCTTCATCACTGCAACAAGGAAAATACCTACTGCAACGATTGCACCTACAATGATTGCAACCAAATTGATCAATGAATCGATAACAAGATCAAGAGCATAAATGTCCTTGAACATCTCAATGTCACTGAATCCGACGAGGTATGCCCATACTCCGCCAACGATGAGACCCACTAAGAGCAGGACAATTCCCATCTTTCTGCTTTTACCTGTTCCGAAATATGCAGTGAATAATCCTGCAAGTAACATGATGAAAGCGAATGCGAAGACTGCGATTGTCAAAAATGACATTAACTCCATTCTTCCAACTCCTTGGTTTCGAAAAACCTCTATGCCACGTAGAGTAGGACTGATGTATATACTTCACTATTGTATATTTGGTTTAATCACCATATTGCCTAATAGCTGATATTCCAAAGACCCATATATGTCGATGTCATCTTACTCCTGATACGGATGTACAGAGGAGTAAAACAGGCAGTTCTCATGGTCGGGGGAAAAGGTACCCGTCTCAGACCATTGACACTGACAAGACCGAAACCCATTCTTTCTGTGACAGACAAACCCTGTCTGGGATATCTGATTGACTCAATGGTTAAAGGCGGAATCGAAGAGATTATACTTGCATGCGGATACAAATCCGAACTACTGGTAAATGCCATCGGAGATGGTTCCGACAGGGGCGTGAAAATCAGATACTCTTTTGAAGAAGAACCTATGGGGACGGGCGGAGCAATCAAACTCCTCGAAGATGAATTAGATGACGTTTTTGTTGCGGTTAACGGAGATGTATTCGCTGACTTTGATCTGAGGGGTGAAATCGACACTCATATCGAAAATAACGCTGACATCACCCTTGCACTCACACCTGTGGACAATCCGTGGGAATTCGGTACAGCGTGTCAGGATGATTCAGGAAGAATTGTGGAATTCAGAGAGAAACCAAAACCTGAAGATGTTATCTCCAATCTTATCAATGCAGGCGTGTACATCGTAAAGAAGGAAATGATCGGATTCATACCCAAGGGGGAAATGTACGACTTCTCCAAAGATTTGGTCCCCAAGAAAACTGCTGAAGGCTATAGAATCTGGGGACATACACTCGAAGGCATCTGGATGGATGTGGGCCGTAAGAACGACCTTATACGTTCCAATCTGGTGGTTGCTGCCAGAGATAATATACAGGCCGGAGAGATTAAGAATTCGGAAACAAAGGGCATACTCTATTCACATGCAACATCATCCATAGAATCGTCAATAATCCATGATGCCTCGATTATGTCCGAATGTAAGGTCATAGAATCAGAGATTATCAACTCCGTAATTATGCCTGGAGCACAGATAATCAATTCCAGAATTGAAAATTCAGTAATCGGATACGGCGCCGTTGTTGATGATTCAAAAGTAATCGAATCTATGATTGGCGACGATGAAATACTGAAGAGTACAGAAATCAAAGATTTCGGCGGAGAATAACCTGAATCATTCTATATCTGATAGAACATTACAATCGAGGTAAGACTATGATAGGCATGGACACGATATTTGACGCTTTGATGCTCATCACCCTTCTTCTGATAATCCTGTCCATCCCGTCTATTGTTCTTTCTTTCATGAGTGCTTCCAAAGCTCTGAAGAAATACGTTGCTCTTAGAACACTAAAAGTCTCTGAGGATTCCGATGTTCCTGCCCATATCCTTAACGAATGGAAAGCTGTGAAAAGCAACATGTCCTATGCAGCCCTCATTACAGAAGAAATTGAGAGACTCAATGCACTCAGGCCGTCACTGTTCCAGGCAGAAATTGGAATATTCCTCATCATTATCATGGCATTCTATCCCGGTTATGAATCTGACGTGTTTGTGTTGATGATGGTTTTATTAGCCATTGCTGTCGTAGCAGTAACCTACGGATACTTCAACATGAAACGTTATAAGAATGAGTATCTCTCAGTTCTTAAGGAAATAACAGGTGACGGGACCAATTCCAAAGATAATATGTACGGATAGGACTTGGCAAATCATTATAGCATAGTATTCGATTTTCCGCCACATGACTATTGTAACACTTCATACAAACATGGGAGACATAGCCATCAAAATGTACGATGACATGCCCATCACTGCAGGAAACTTTGTAAAACTTGCAAAAGAAGGATTCTACAACGGACTCACATTCCACAGGGTTATCGCAGACTTCATGATTCAGGGAGGATGCCCCGAAGGTACAGGATGCGGCGGACCCGGATACTCAATCAAAGATGAATTCGTCCCCGGACACTCAAATGTCAGAGGAACAATCTCAATGGCAAATGCAGGACCTAACACAGGCGGTAGCCAGTTCTTCATCAACACAGTCGATAATGACTACCTTGACTGGGACAATAAGAGGACACCTTACGCACACCCCGTCTTCGGAGAAGTCGTTGACGAGGCAAGCATGATGGTTGTCGATAAGATCGGTAACTGCAAGACAGGAAGGAACGACAAGCCCCTTACTCCTGTTGTCATCGAATCCGTTGACGTTACAGAATAAACTCACTTGAGGGGTCTCCCCTCAACTATCAAATGTGTTCCCGACCTGAGATAAATCAGCGGGACACCTTGTTTTCTTAATTTTCCTCTTAGCGCCTTATCATTTGTAAGAACATATGCATTCTTCATGATTGCCAATTCTATTACTGAAGCATCGCCTGACGCCTCCGTAGGAATGATGTCGTATCTTCTGGCAAGATCGAGCGCAGCTTTGGCAAATTTATGATCCAAATGCTTAAGTTCTCCGATAAGTGGTCCAGGCACTAAGAACTGCACATCCCCCAAGACTTCACGTACTGCATAGTCAAGATTGATGCGCAGTTCAAAAGGCATTAGTAAAGCGTTTGTGTCGAGAACGACTTTCTGCATAAGACTTACTCGATGATACCGTATCCGATAAGTCTCCATTTATTGGAGATTCTTCTGGATATTGCAACCCTCTGTCCTTTGACAATACAGACCGGAATCTTGAGGACAACCTGGATGCTGCCTCCCTTTCCGTTCTTCACGATACCGATGGTTGTTGCGGTACCGATGCTGAGCATCAAAGGTTCATTGGATTTGATCTCATCAACCTTAAGATCGGATGAAGAACCGACGACACGGTCCAACAACACAGTCTTCATTGAGAAATCGTGAGCAACCTCAGGAAGGTTTCCGGGAATACCGACCATCCTTCCGGTAAGTCCGTCTGACTTTGTGATCGAGGGATCGAGTGATGTTCCGATTGAGATAAGTCCTCCGGGACTTACCTTCTTAACACTCTTTCCTCCGGCGAAGAGTGATGTTACTTTTGTTGTAACTCTCTGCCAGACTGCCTTTCCTCCGACTTCGGTCTTGATTCCAGGCACGATTTCGATTTCATCTCCGACAGACAGTGTTCCCTGAATGAGTGAACCTCCAAGGACTCCTCCCTTCAACTCCTTAGGCGTTGTACCGGGGGAGTTGATATCGAAAGAACGTGCAACATGCATGAGTGCGGGAGAATCTACATCCCTCTCTGTGTTCTGCACAATCTCTGTCTCGATGGTCTCGATCAATTTGTCAATATTTACACCGCTGTTTGCGGAAATGGGTACGATGGGTGCATTTTCAGCAATCGTTCCCTTGACGAACTCTTTGATCTGCTTGTAATTCTCAACTGCCTGTTCCCTTGTAACGATATCGATCTTGTTCTGAACAATAATGATCTTCTCGATACCTACAATTGACAGTGCCATGAGGTGCTCCTTTGTCTGAGGCTGGGGACACTTCTCGTTTGCTGCAACGAGAAGGATAGCCCCATCCATAAGAGCTGCACCTGAGAGCATTGTTGCCATGAGAGTCTCGTGACCGGGAGCATCTACAAATGATACTGCCCTGAGGAACTCTGTCTCGGCACCGCATTTGGGACACTTAGGCTGTGTGCTGTATGCAGCTGCGCCCTCACAATCGGGACACTTATAGAAAGCAACGTCGGCATATCCAAGTCTGATGGAGATACCTCTCTTGACTTCCTCTGAGTGACGGTCTGCCCACTCTCCACTGAGAGCTTTGGTCAATGTTGTTTTACCATGATCGACATGACCGATCATCCCGATGTTGAACTCGGGCTGCTTAGGTACCTTCATCGGATTACTCCGCTGCCTCTTCTGCGGGTGCGAGAGACTCTTCTATGGATTTGGGTCCATATTCTGCGACAGCCATGTTGATCTGTACGATCTCGGATGAGATTGCGGATCCGCGGATTGCGATTCTCCTTCTCTGTCCGGGGTATTTCTCATGGAATCCGAGACTCTCTGAAAGAAGAAGTGTTCTCCTCCTGTTTCCGGGAAGATCTTTCCTCATAGGAGTTCCGTTTCCGTCGCTTCCGCCGGTAATCTTAAGTTTGTAGCCGGGAAGTCCTACAAAAATTCCATCTATGACCTCTCCGACGTTCTTTCCGATCAGAGAGTTCGCGTGGTGGCCGGACACGGTAACATTGTATGATTTACCGGTCTTTACGTCATTGATAACAGTTTTAAACTCTACCATTTGAACACCTGTGAATCGGTCTATTATAAAATAGATTATAAAGGTATGGGTGAGAAACCCCATTAGTATAATTCAAAATATACCCAGCAACTTATGATTTGGACTGTTTTTTCTTACGTCCAAATAATTTGTTGAAAAGTGTAGTCTTGAATACAGAAATAGAAGATACATCAGATGGATCCAATTCCCTGAAGAATGCTAAATGCAAAGATATGAAATCTCCGAGAATCATTGCTCTAAAAATCCTCTCAAACACAGTCTTACCAGATACACGTACGACGTACGGTTTCAAGCCGTGAGATTTGAGTGTTGATGATGTTGCTCCAATAATATCCTTCATCAACTTGGACTGACGATACTCAACGAGAAGTATCGGCTTTAATGAAACACCATTATGTTCGACCAAGCCTACGATGTCAGAATGATTGGTATCTGGAATGTGCCCATCGAATGCGAGCATCTTCGAGTTCTCGTTAAATTGAGCTCTCCATCTTCCCGCAATTGAAGAAAATGACTCCGTGGAATATATTACTGGCACACCTTCTCTTATGATAGCTGCAATCTTCCTTGCCTCACTGTCAACAGGCTTGAGTGATGAGATGTATTTCTTCAACGAGGGGATACACTTGTTTACATCTGCCGTGATGTCCGGACCACCGACAGATTTGATAATATTGAGCATATATCCGACAGTATATCCAACTGCATTGCGAGGTTGAATTCCTGATTTTACGGGAACAACTGAATTACTGTTAGAATCAGCCTTTTTCTTCAACTCCCCACCAGAAGTTATACAGATAATCTTACATCCGTGTTCCACTGCCTGATCGTATACAGACAATGTTTCAAGCGTATTTCCCGAATAACTGCTGACAATTACCAACGTCTTCTCGTTTGCCCAAACCGGAAGTTCAGGGAAACGTATGACCCTTATCGGAGTGTCTGAAAGTGTAAAAAGACAATTAGCAACTATATCGCCACCAATAGCAGAACCGCCCATACCGCAGATAAGAATCTCGTCAAAATCCACCCTAGGTAAATGGAGCTTTGTATTGATCGAACATTCCAAATCATCCACAATTCTGGATGTTTCCTCGATCATACCTTTGGGATCGGTTATGACGATGTCTTCTGGCATACTTACATTCCCCAGAATGGATCCTCTTTTCTCTTGATAGCGATAATCTCATCGAGAGTCATACGCTCATCATCATTGAGATCCATCTTCTGGAGCTCCTTTATGGAAGATTCCAAGAGGTCGATATAAATGATATCTTCCTCTTTTGCCTGCCTTCCGATGGTGATATCATCGATGGCGCAAGCGACTTCGTCACCCTGTACTGCTTCTTTGACTACATCCTCTCCATCACGGAGACTGCGGATCTTTCCGACACTCTTACCGTTCTCATCAATGAGCTTAAGATTTGCTCTGGCTCTTCCTGCGAGAATACGGATTCCTACAATTGCAGGTTTACTTGCACGGAACACACAGTTCGGCATAATCTTGAATTTGGCAGGGAACGGGAACTCTGACCTCTTGTCAGCATCGGTCTGCTTCTTCGTACCGTCCAGCCATTCCTGATACTCTTCAATAAGCCTGTAAACAACAGGATCTGAGAAGATCTTTACATCCTGGTTCTCCAACTCTGCCTGTGCATCCTTGGAGATGTTGATGTTGAAAGCGAGAATTACTTTGTTTAAAGGATCCCCTTTTGCTGCAGCGGTCTCTACTACGTCTCTCCTTGAGAGCTCTCCCATTCCGTATTTCCTGATTGGGATACCTGCTGCCTTAGCCTCGTATGCAAGTGCTTCGAGTGATCCTATCGCATCTGCTTTGATGAGAACTCCGTTATCCTGAACCTCAATTTTAACTGATGATTCCTCTGTCATCTCTGCGATTGCAGGATCCTTCTCATTCTTGACCACTCTCAACGGTGCGCCGGCAATGACTCCTTCCATGTTCTGACATGATATCTTCACACCAGCTGCTGCATGGAGTTCCTTGACCCTGTCAAAACGGTCACGGGGATCCATAATCTCATCCAAGGGCTTAGGTTTGAGAATCGCTTTGATTTTAGTAACTACAGGTGCACCTCTTGTACCGAGTGCTACTGTATCTCCCTGTTTGAGAACTCCGGAATAGAGAATCATGTCTAATGTCTTTCCGAGTCCCTTCTCCTCTTTTATTTCAAGGATTGTTCCTCTTCCCGGACCTTCCTCCTTTGCCAGCTGCTGCTCGAGGAAACGCTGAGCAAGTCCGATAAGCATCAACAGAAGGTCAGGTATTCCCTCTCCTTCTTTTGCACTGATAGGAACCAATGCAACAGTCTTGGTGAAATCCTCAATCCTGTCATATCTGTCCGCATAGATTCCTTCCTCAGAAAGCTGACCGATAACTCCGTAAAGCTTGTCGTTGAAGGCCGCAATGGTATGTTCCTGCTGTGTCCTCTCGGAAAGTACGAAAGCCCTTCCTTCCTCACAGTTCCATCCCTGGATTGTATCGACTTTGTTCAATGCGATGATGAACGGAGTCTTGTACTGCCTCAGGATTTTGATTGATTCGATTGTCTGAGGCATCAAACCTTCGCGGATGTCGATGACCAAAACCGCGATATCTGCAAGAGAACCGCCCCTTGCTCTGAGTGTAATAAAAGAGTGATGACCAGGGGTGTCGATAAACAACAACCCCGGTACATCGAATTTCTTATTTCCGATCAGTTTTCCACATACCTTGTAAATGTGGTCAATCGGAACTTCGGTGGCTCCGATGTGCTGAGTGATAGCACCCGCTTCTCTTGCCTGAACAGATGTACCTCTGATCCTGTCAAGTAATTTCGTCTTTCCATGGTCAACATGACCCAATACGCTTACCACGGGCTGCCTTATTGTCATCGGATCACCTCTCTGAGAGAGTTAAAGGGTTTACTCGTAGATCCACTTGTCTGCGGATCTGTCGTAGGAAATGAGCTCCTCGGGTTTGAAGAAGATTGAAATCTCCCTCTCTGCAGACTCGACAGAGTCTGATCCGTGGATGATGTTCATTCCGGTCTGCATTCCGAAGTCTCCGCGGATTGTTCCGGGGGCGGACTCCTTAGGGTTGGTCTTACCCATCATGTTCCTGCATACTGAAACTGCTTCCTCTCCTTCCCAAACCATTGCGAGGACGGGCCCGGAGGTGATGTAGGAAATGAGTGAGTCGAAGAACTTCTTTCCCTTGTGCTCACCGTAATGGTTCTCTGCTACTTCCTTAGGGATGACCATCAATTTCATGGCGACAAGCTTCAATCCTTTCTTCTCGAAGCGTGAGATGATCTCTCCGCACAATCCGCGCTGGACTGCGTCGGGTTTTGCCATGAGGTATGTTCTCTCCATGATCATTCCTTCTTTTCTGCTGCCTTGAGGCGTGCTGCCTTCTCAATGGCGAACTTCTCGGTCCAAGCGGTCGTCCTGGGGACTCTCTTGAGCTCGATCATGTTTTTGTGGCATTTGTTTGTGCAGAAGTTGTAGACTGTTCCGTCCTTCTTCACATACATTTTACCGGTTCCGGGCTCGATGTCCTGACCGCAGAATGAACATTTTCTAATTTCTGCCACAGAAATCACCTCATTCCAAGCTTTCTGGCCTCTCTGGATGTTTCTCTGAGCATGAGAATGTCTCCCATCCTTACGGGACCCATGATGTTCCTGGTGATGATCCTTCCCTTGTCACGGCCCTCCAAAACACGGACCTTGACCTGTGTGGCCTCGCCGGTCATTCCCGTACGGCCGATGATTTCTACGACCTCTGACGGGATGCTGTCTGCGTCTACCATTAGATCACCTTAATTTAGTTCTTCAGTGACTTCACTGCTGCAACGATCTCTTCACAAACTGCCTTTCCCTTTCCGACATCGGTGATTGCGATTGATGCGGTGGGTTTCTCGAGTCCGATTGCGTTACCGAGCTCTACTTTGCTGGGAACGTAGACGAAAGGCACGTTCTTCTCGTCACAGAGTGCTGGAATGTGTGCAAGGATCTCTGGGGGCTCGACATCGACTGCCATGACGACGATTGCTGCGTCTCCGCGCTCGATGGCTTTTGTAACCTCGTTTGTTCCTTTCTTAATCTTTCCGCCGTCCCTTGCGATCTCTGCGAGGGAGTATGCTTTGTCTGACAGCTCTTTGGGTGTCTCAAACTTAACAAATACAGACATTTCAATTACCTCTTTCAGGCCTGCAAGCAGGCCCTCATTATTCATCGGCTCCTGAAGAGCAAGAGGTCTAATAGTTGACCATATAAAAAGGTTGTAGGTCTTCTATATAGTATAATGTAAAAAAGGAGCCTGAAGAACGGCTAAACAATTATATTGAGTAGGTCGATAAGTCAGACATGATGCTGGTTGTTTTGGCTGCAGGCATGAGCAGTCGATTCGGAAAATCGAAGCAGACAGAACCTGTAGACGAATACGGCAATTTCATCATCGACTATTCTTTGTTCGATGCTTCCACTGCAGGTTTTGACAGAGCAATAGTAATTATCAGAAAAGAAAATGAATCACTTTTCAGAGAAACACTCGGAAAAAGATTGGAAAACAGGATGGATGTAACTTACGTATTCCAGGAGATGGATACGATTCCGGACTCCCGCATACCGTCCGACAGAACCAAACCGCTCGGTACTGCACACGCCATTCTTTGTTGCAAAGATGTTGTGGATCAGCCTTTTGCAATAATCAACGCGGACGATTTCTACGGACCTCAATCTTTCAGACTGGCATCGGAATTCATCAAAACAGAATGTTCTGACAGAACATACGGGTGCGTATGCTACAAAGCAGGAAAAACCATAAGTGAAAACGGAAGCGTCAAACGCGGAGTGTGTACCGTTGTCGGCGGCAATGTTGTGGAAATTACGGAATCTGCGATTACCCAGGATGCGGACGGAAAGTTATTGGCAACACCGTTGTCCGGAGGAGATACGACAGCTATTGATTCCGATACACCGGTATCGATGAATATGTTCATCCTTCCGGAATCATCCATGACCTATTTTGAAAAGGGATTCCAGGAATTTCTCTCCACATGGGGCAATCCGATGACCTCCGAATATCTTCTTCCTGAAGTCGTTTCCAACATTGTCAACGACGGAAATGCAGAACTGAAATGTATAGAAACTGATGAAAAATGGTTCGGTATGACATATATAGAGGACCTCGATTCAGTTAAAACAGCCATAAGTGGCAGAATAAGGAACGGAGACTACCCGGATAATATGTATAGCCAGAACAATGGAGCAATACCGATAAGCATCTGCATCTGTGCATACAATGAGGAGAATAATATCGAACGTACCATAAGATCCGCATTCTCACAGAACGGAGACGCTTTCACTATCGGTAAAGTCATTGCCGTATCCAGCGGAAGTACGGACAATACCGATTCCATCATCCTCAAACTTACCGAAGAGTATGAAAAACTCGTGTTTCTGCCTCAGAAAAAGAGAGAAGGAAAAAACTCAGCTATCAATCTGGCACTTGATAACACTGATACTGAAGTTGTTGTCCTGCTAAATGCAGACAATATATTCGAAAATAACAATTCCCTGGATGAACTCATTAAACCATTCCGTGACAAAAATATCGGAATGACCGGCGGCCATCCTGTTCCCACGAATGATATAAAATCCTTCACAGGGTTCACAGTACACCTTCTGTGGTCTATGCACCATCACGTCTCGATGATTCACCCCAAGATTGGCGAATTGGTAGCATTCAGAGACATAGGAACCCGCCTTCCCACAGATATGCAGTCTGATGAAGATATCATCCGCATGAAACTGGAAGAAGCAGGATACAATACTGTGTACGCTCCCAAAGCTAAGATTCTCAACAGAGGCCCTGAAAATGTAAAGGATTTCATCAAACAAAGAACCAGGGTCAACATCGGAGAAAACATAATCAAAAAGGAGTTCGAATACGACCTCCCTACGCACAATTACAGAATTCTTATCAACGCAATGTTTTCTGCAATAAAAGATCTCGGATTCCATCCAATTAAACTGGCTTTCGGAGTTTCACTTGAGATGTACACCAGATTGAAAGCCAAAATCCACGTTGCCAAAAACAAACAGGATGACAACGTCTGGGAACAGGTAACTTCAACCAAGAAAGTGTAACCGGATCACTCGTCAAGAATCTGATTGACAGCATCGACAAATGTGAATTCATCAGAAACTTTCAGCGTGTTACAACCGAGTCTTTCTCCAAACTTAACGTCTGAATCGCTGTTACCGATCATGAATGAGGATTTTACATCGATGTGATGTTTCTTTACCGCTGCAATACCCATGCCTACATCGGGCTTACGGCACCCGCATGCCTCATCCGGATGGTGCGGACAGTAGAAGATATCATCGATACGACCGCCTTCCGACTCGATGTCGGAAATCATCTTCTGATGTATCTGGCTCAATGTATCCTCATCAAAATATCCTCTGGCGATTCCTGATTGGTTTGTAATTACAATCACCAGATATCCGGCATCATTGAGTTTACGGATTGCAGCAGGAACGCCATCAAAGAGGATCAAATCCTCAGGCTTATTACAGTATGGAACATCTTTTGCAATGGTGTCATCCCGATCTATAAACACTGCCTTCCTACCGTACATGTTCCTTTCTACAAGACAGCAGATCATGTGTCCTGCGACAAGGTATCCTTCCTGGATGTGAGGTGTTTCTGTCGATGGTATGATCAGAGCATAGTCCGCCATATCTTTCATAACCCCCCTGGGGCCTGTGAAAGACACGGTGATTGCTCCGCGCTCCTTTGCCTTTTCAAAAGCAAGAATGACATTCTTTGAGTTACCGGATGTAGATATCCCTACAACTACATCTCCTTCCCTTGCATATGCATCCACCTGTCTCATGAATACATTGTCAAATGTGTAGTCATTACCGATTGCTGTAACCGGCGCTATATTGGAAAGACTGATTCCTGCCATCGGAGGACGGTCAAAGAGATATTTGCCTGAAAATTCAGCCGCAATATGCTGGGCATCTGCAGATGATCCGCCGTTTCCCATGAATATAATCCTGTTGCCTTTACGGACGGCTTCGGTCATAACATCTGCAATCTTCTCGATCATATCGCAATCAACGTTGAGGATTGCATTGACTGATGTCTCCAACTCATGCCTGATTATATCCTTCATATCTTGGCCCTCCAACTTCTGGCTCCGCGAGGCTCGAATACAAAATCTTCTACGATAGCACCTTTCTTCTGAAGTTCCTTTGCAACGATGTGTTTCCTATCATTCTTACATATGAAGTACATGAAACCGCCGCCGCCTGCTCCGGAAACCTTTCCTCCGTATGCTCCGTTGGCAATTGCAGTGGAATAAAGATCATCTATCATCGGATTCGTAATTTTGGATGAGAATTTCTTCTTCTGTTTCCAAGTCTCATCGAGTAAAAGTCCTGCTTCCTCGATGTCCCCTTTCTTCAAAGCATCAGCAAGTTTCGTACTCAGAATCTTGGATTCATCCAATGCCTCTTCATTGGATTTTGCTTTGAAAGATTCCACCTGAGACTCTATGATTCCTGCGGAATCTCTGGTCTTTCCAGTGTAACAAAGGAGTGAACGGTATTCGAGTTCCCAAACAATGTCCTCAGACAAATTTACAGGATTGACGACTGTGCCGTCTTTCGTGAATTCCATCATGTTAAATCCGCCGAATGCTGCGGCGTACTGATCCTGCTTTCCACCCTTAAGTCCGATGTCCTCTCTTTCCAAATGATATGCCAGTTCGGCAAGATCGTAATTGGACATCTCTTCTCCGATCCATGTTGTAACTGCTTTGAGGATAGAAACTATGACGGTAGATGATCCGCCGAGTCCTGAACCCGGAGGTGCCTCTGAATGGATGGACATGTCAAATCCGTCTGTGATCTCAAAATGATTGGTAACAGCCTTGACAAGATCCATATTACCGTCGTATTTCAACGGACCTCCGTCCAAAGGAGTCTCGTATGTTCCGTAATCGGTAGATTTTATTGTCATTGTGTGAGAATCATTGGGAACTATCGTACAGTAAGCATACTTGTTGATTGTTGTATTGAATACCCTTCCGCCCTTCACTGAAGCATAGGGCTCAACATCCGTTCCTCCGCCCGCAATACCTATCCTAAGTGGCGCACACGATCTGACAATATTCTGGGTCAAACAAAAGCCTCGCTTGTTGTATCTCAACTAACATATTAGTAATAGTTGGTCTAGAAAACCGAGTTCAAACTTATCCGTTCGGTCAGATGGCCTTCAATTTTTAATTCAGTTATCAGAGATCCTTGTAAAGCAACAAAATACGTCCAGTTGTTGCCAAAGAATAACCGAGACCGTAAAGTATTATGAAAACCGACATAGCGTCCAATGCTGCGAATACAAGCAACATCAGCATCATGTTGGTAAATACCAACGGATTAAAATTCATCAACTTCTTGAAAAGATTCTGATTTTTGAATGATTTACCTTCAACACCCATACTGCCCTTGCGGTCTTCGAAGCTACCGTCTCCCTCTTTGTACTTCTCGTAAAGAGGCGTGGCATCCATGAACAGTAACATACTCACTCCGGAGGCCAAACCTAGACATATGTATACCGTTCCGTTAAGGAAATCGAAAGGAAGATAATATCCTGTTGCAGAAACACAGACGCCGTATCCGATACAGAACATCAACATTGGGTATGTGAGCCTGTGAACAATCATATCCAGAAATGCGCCTCTTGGAGATCTGAGACCTTTGTATCTTGCAATGATTCCGTCACTGTAATCCAACGCATAGGCAGCAATCCAAATCACTGCAGCAATAATGCCCAACTCATATTTTCCAGTTGAAAAGAGAAGTGAAGACAGAACCATCAATCCTCCCCAGAACCAAGTGAGCTGATTTGGAGTTATAGGCAACCTTACCAAAAATCTTGCAAAGAATGTCCCTATGTTCGAAAAAACATACCTTCCGCTAAAATATTCATGGGAATGATCACTGATTGAATTTTTGAAACGTTCTTTGTCAAAGGCCATGGACATCACTGTTTCAGTTTCAATATATCGCCGTTATTAAAATCGTTATCCATTGATTAATCAGAAAAAATCAATGCTCAGAGTCTTATTCCCTTGTATACTTCAAGAATATCTTCTTCTGACAATGACACGGGATAGTTTGACATTCTTTGAACGTTTACCAAACCGGCATACTTGATGCAATCCTCATCTGACAATCTTTCTCCGCTTTCCGGAATATATGCATTTAATATTTCCGAGAGAGCTTTGATTATACCTTCTACAGAATCTGTATCAAAAATATCCATGTAAAGATCCAGTATATACTCTCTGTTCTCAGTGAGAATCTTTCTTTCTCCCGGATTACAATACATATCCATCACAAAAGGCATGCACATACCTACTGCGAAACCGTGAGGTATGTCCCTGTCTGACGTCAGGATGTAACTTAGCGCATGTGCGGAAGTAGTCTTAGAGATGTTTATAGCCTTACCTGACAGATTTGAACCAATCTGCACCATCCTGAAATCATTATCGGACGGGTTGTCGAGATAAGTTTTCCATGATCTCACAAGCAGTTTCGCTCCGCGGTATGCATATGCGATGCTTTCTCTATCTGAATTTACCGCCCATAATGATTCAAGACACTGGCACAATGCATCGACGAAAGTATAGGATCTGACACTGTAGGGCATACTGTGAATCAGTACGGGGTCCAAAAATACAGCGTCCGGGAGAATGTGGATAGTTTCCATTGATTTTTTAAGACCGTCAACATAGACAGTGGCAAATTTTGTGGACTCACTGCCTGTTCCTGCTGTTGTGGGGATGGCCACATGAATTAAGTTCATGTCATTCAATTCAAATTTGATACATTTTGCAACATCCATTGCGGATCCGCCGCCGAACGAAACGAAGGAGTCACATCCAGAACTTACATATCTTCCGACTCCGACCTTTACCTCGTCCATTGAGGGGTTTGGATTAAAATCTGTGAAAACTTCCATATCCAATACGGATGACAGTTTCTGATAGAGTTCTGTTTTCAGAGAGTGCTTTCCACACACCAATAAAGGCCTTTTGACGCCTCTTTCATTCAAAAATGAAACGATGCCGTCAACATCCTCGAGAAATGTCTGATTTCCTTCTTTATCCAAAATGGACTTTGCCTTGTCGTAATCCTCGGGATTATCGATTTCCATTATGAACGTGCCAGCACAATCAACGGGAGTCATCGTACGGTCTATTCTGTTGAATGCTTCCTCTGCGTAGCAATCTGTGATTGACTCCGCATCTACCATTCTGATTACTTCCTGCATCCATTCGGTGAAGAGACTGTACGTAACTCTGTAGAACGGCTGGAGTGTTACACAATTCTCATTGATATTGACTGAGATGCGAGAGATTTTCCCGTCCTTGTATCCTCCTTTGAAATCCTTCGGAGGAAGCGGAGCGGAGGTGTCCACGGCAACAGATGAACAGGATTCGGATGAAACCATCCTCGACACCAACATACTGTCGAACACAAGATCCCCGTGAAGTATTATGTAATCGTCATCGACAATATGATCCTTCAGAAGATAAAAAGAGTAGATATTGTTGGTACTGTCGTACTTTGGGTTGCTTATAAGTTTGATATTCAAATCCGGGAAACTGTCAGCAAGGTCTCTGATCTTTTCCTCGTACGGGCCAGTGGTTATGATGAAATCCCTTATTCCGTAAGATGAAATTATCCTAAGCTGCCTTTCTAAGATGGATTCGCCGTATGGAAGTTTTACCATACATTTCGGGCGGTCCGCAGTCATAGAACCCATTCTTTTTCCGATACCGGAATTGAATATTATGCACTGCATAATCAAAGCCCCATCTTTTTCATCAATGATTCTTTGTTTTCAACAGGGGTTGTGGTCGGCCTTCCCAAATCGGATCTGGACCCGGTTTTGGTTTTGAGAACTATCGCGACCCCTGTTTCTGATTTGGATTCTGCTATTGCATCCGATATGCCTTCTTTGGAATCCACAGTAACAATCTTCTTGAAACCGAACCCTGAAAGAATCGACACGAGATCAAGTTTTCCAGTACATGTTGGTTGACCTCCGACAGACTCGTGTGATGAATTATCATTGACTATATACTTGAAATTTGGAAGAAGCGAAGTTCCGATGACTGCCAGACCTCCCATATGCATCAGCATAGATCCGTCTCCGTCAATGCAGAATACATCCCTGTCGGTACCTAGTGCCATTCCGTAAGCGATTGAAGCCGTGTGGCCCATGGACCCTACTGTAAGGAAATCATTCTCATGGGATTCGCCTCTTTTCTCTCTGATTTCAAATATCTCCCTGGACGTCTTACCAGTGGTTGATACGATCATATCGTCTTTTCCCAAACATGATATTATTGATTCTAATGCATCTTCCCTGGTCATTGTGTAATCTGACTGAATCTTAGGTGATGCATACTTGCTGAACGTATCTTTCCTGACAATGATAGCATAAGGTTTGTCGGATTTCATCGAAGATATTGCCTTGGAGATTGCAGACTCGTAATCATCATCCAATATCGAGTATTCGATGCCGAGTACATCCAGAAGGCCGAGAGTAATCTTACCCTGCTTTACATGCTGAGGTTCATCATGAACGCCGGGTTCCCCCCTCCAACCTATGATAAGAAGCAATGGAATTGAATAAACATCAGAATCGGTGAGCGAAGCCAACGGATTGACGGCATTACCCTGTCCGGAGTTCTGCATATAAGTCACGCCATACTTACCTGAAGCCATGTGATATCCTGCGCACATAGCCACTGCATTACCTTCGTTTGCAGTGATTACATGTCTTTCCGAAGGAGTCTTATCTGTGATGCAAGAACAAAACTCCTTCAACAATGAATCCGGAACTCCTGCAAAGAAGTCAAAACCCGATGATATAAGACTGTTGTAGAATTTCTCTGTGTCAATCATCATCTCTCACCCGGAATGATATTCAGAACCTGTTTGATGGGAATACAGTACTTTTCACTGGCCTCCAGACTCCTGTGTTTTTCCAGCATCATTTCTACGGTGTTCTTCATTGCAGGATATGCGGACCTGAGCAAATGATTTGCATAGATGATTATGTCTGCACCCCAACCGCACAACTCCTCATCGGTGAACTGATTGTATGTCGTGGGGATGACAATGACAGGTATTGTAGGGAACTGTTTCTTGAACTTAGAAAGAAAGTCCTTGATCTCGGATCCATCTTTCTCCTTTGAATGGATACATATTCCGTCAGCTTTTCCTTCATTTACGTAGATTTCAGCACGGGACAGTGCCTCTTCTACACTACGTCCTGCAATAAGAGCTTCTATTCTTGCAAAAATCATGAAATCATCGGTAATCTGAGAACGTTTTCCGGCAAGGATCTTCTCAGCGAAATCATGAGGATCGTCCAGTGTCTGTTCAACTTCCGTTCCGAAAAGAGAGTTCTTCTTGGATCCGGTCTTGTCCTCGATGATAATTGCGGATACTCCGAGACGCTCCAAAGTACGGACATTGTATGTGAAATGTTCTACCTTTCCTCCGGTGTCTCCGTCTAAAATGATAGGTTTGGATGTTACTTCTATAATCTCATCGATGGTCCTGAGTCTTGATGTAAGATCTACAAGTTCTGTATCAGGTTTTCCCTTAAATGTGGAATCACAAAGAGATGAAATCCACATTGCATCAAATTCCCTGAGAGAGCCGGTTTCTGGATCTGTTACTGAAGTCTCTTCCACAATAAGTCCTGATAATCCGTTGGATGCTTCGCAGACAGTTACATAATCTCTGAATTTCAGAAGTTTCTTCAATTTACCTCTGCGTATATCTGGAGTTGTAAGTCTCTTACGTGTATCTCTCTCCAACTGGGTGCATGAGATTGAATCTGTGTACGGTATCTCTATTAGTTCTCCGCCCCACTGTGACAACTGGGCGATGACTTTCTCTCTGATGTTTCTTTGTACACCAGTTTTCCAATCGTCCCCGTGTATGACGTATTTAGGTTTGTACATCTCGAGATTCTCTGTATAATCCAGCGTTGTCTGGGGCACGACCTTGTCAACTCCCTTGAATTCGCTGAAAATCTTCTCCCTGTCGCTGTATGAAAGTAAAGGCAACCTCTTGTATGATGCAATAGCTTCGTCAGTCAGAAGTCCGATTATGACGGAACCATATTCTGAACCTTTTTTGATGATATTGATATGACCCTGATGGACAACGTCCGCAGACATTGCTATGTACACTAGATCCATAGTATTCCAAATAAGTTCCAGATAAATATTGTTTATTCTAAAGAAAAATCTGAATCTGAAATATTGCCCCAGTACATGAGGAATCTGTCATTTTTTTGATGATTCGATTTCAGAAAATACATCCGAGAGATAATTGACCAATGTTCTGCTTTCCACATATGGATCCAATGTCATTGCCTTAGCCTTTGATATTGCATCCTTCAGATTCTCGACATCTATAACTTTGATTCCTCTGCCCATGGCCTCTATCTGATCGGCAATCATGAACTGATGGTCCGTGCTTACTTCCTTCAGATCGGCTTTTCTCGGAACCATCACCACAGGAATGTTGCGTTCAAGACCGTTCAGAATTGTACCTACGCCTGCGTGACATACAATCACCGAAGCAGAATCATACAATGATTTCATCTCATCGGCATCGAAGAATTTCTGATATCTGACGTTAGGATAATGTTCATCCGAGAACCCGACTTGCATAACCACTTCCTCATCCAATGAAGGTGCCAGTTCATTCATCTTTGAAAGAAGTCTGTGGAAGGCAATGTTCATCATCCCTACGGATACAAAAATCATAGAAGGCCCCCATGATATTCCGCACCTATCTCCTCTGCTAATTTGGGCCATTGTACTAGGAAACGGTTTGCAAACTTTCTTACCAGTTTTGCTGTACCGGATATTTCATCGACATTGGCTAAAGATTCGACGTAGATTGTATGTGTCCCTATAAGTCTGCATACAGGAAACAGGAATATGTCTGTCCAACCCATGCCGGTACTCAACAAAACATCAGGTTTTTCCAGTATAACCTTCGGAATCTGCCACATTATAGTGAGTACATATTTGATACATCCATCCGTAGGGTGCGTGATGAGATATTTTCTGTCTTTCAGTGCTCTGGTTCTCACTGAATCGTATGTTATGAAAAAATGATCATACTTTGACCAGGCATCTTCAAGTTTGTACATCTCCTGAAGGTGTCCGCCCTTACTGCATGCCAGAGCTATTTTCATATCAAAAGTTAGTAGTGCACAATATTATTTGTCTCTTCTGGATTTTTTATATTCAGAAATCCATCATTTGGCACCGATTATCACGGACGGCAGATATTTTCTGATAGAAGCAGGAATCACATTGGAAATCATAGTCTTCTCATCTTTCCTGACCATAAACATCAGAACGAACAACGAGTATACTCCGAATGTCACTACTGCAAGAAGGATCAGAGTTAGCCAGGACGGAGTGAATGAAATGAAACTGTCCAATAATGCCAGCAACAGTGTGCATACTGCACACATAACGTAACCGTACATCAATGACTTGATGAATGTGAAGTATCCGGACCCTACAATCTTTGACGCGTAGGATATCTTCATCAGAGTCTGAAGAAGTATAGAGACGGACCATGCAGATACGATACCCACAAGACCCATATCCAATACAGAGACGAAAATAACGGCCAATATTACATTTACAACACCGAATATCAATGTAAGCAAAGCAACATAGTTCAATTTCAGGAAAATTATAGGGATACTGTCCAAAATAGGTGCAGAGATGTATGCCAATTCGGCAATATATGCAATTATTATGATTTCAGACAGAAATGTGAATTCCGAACCCACCCAAACAGTCAACAGTTCCGGCGAAAACACCATTATGAATGCTACGGGGAAGGCAAACAGTACAGAAACAAGACGTAATGCAGTAGAGGACACTTTGACAATCTTGTCACGTTGGTTGTTCGTATAGAACTTATACATTATCGGTTCAATGGCTACTACAACTGAGATACATGCCGTACTTACCATAGAGATTAACGAGACCACGATTGCAAAACTTCCCTCGGCCTCCGAACCTATCAGAATGTTGGAAAGAATCAGAGACATCTGAATGTAAAGTAATGTTCCGACCCTCATTACGATGGTCCAAACACCGAGTTTTCCCATGTCCTTAAAGATCTTAGGATCATAATCCGAAAATCTGATTTTGATTGACGGACAGAGTTTGAGGGATTTGTACGATACTATAGAGAATAGAGCAACTGCAGATACAACGTATGCAATTCCTATATCGATCAAGGAAGGCTCTGTCAGTGCGAACATGGATACGATGATTACTACCTGAAGGACAGAATAGACAATTCTTGCAGTGTACAGAATGTACAATCTGTTGTATGCGGAGAATATACTGTTGAAAGATGAGCTGAATGTTACTATAGCTGCAGACATCAGAATCAACAGGAACATTATCCTGACTTCCGTTGCAGAATTTCCACTGATATCGAAGATGTATGTGGAAAAATAGGAAAATGCAATTATGACAGGGATCAGAATCAGAACATTCCTTCCGATACCAACAAGTGCGGTATTGAAAGTACGTGATATCTCATCAGGGTCGTTTCTCTGAATAGCCATTACAGAATATCTGGAGCATGCAGAAACCAATGAATCCGATAATATCAGAATATATGATGAAATGGATGTCGCCAACGGAATTATACCGTAAGTAGCAACACCGAGTGTGTCAATGTAATACGGTACAAGTAATAATCCGATAAGGGCAGTTATCACTGTGCGTGTTACATTTATCACAACATTCAGCGATGTTTTCTCCCAGAAACTGCCTTTATCCTCAGACATCCTAATTTCAAAATGTCATTTCTGTATATAACAGATAACAGACACAGTTTTCACAATCAAATGAATATACTGATACAAAACGCACCCAATACATTAATAACAGCACCTTGATTGAGATTCATGAATGAGACTCAGAAGGGACTTCTGGTAATCATGGATTATTTTGACAAAACCATGAGAGAAAACGGAATTCCGTACTCATTGGCATATGGAAGTGCCCTCGGAGCAATCAGACATAAGGGATTCATCCCCTGGGATGACGATATGGACGTATTCATCTTCAGGGAAGACGTTGAAAGGTTCGTAAAAGCATTTGAGAAAAATAACAACAAATTCTTCCTTCAGAAACCGCTCAGTACAGATTGGCCGTATCTTTTCTATAAAATCAGGATGAACGGCACTACCGCTATTGAAAAAAAATACATCAACACAAGAATCCACCAGGGACTTTTCATAGATGTATTTGTTCTGGACAGCTACCCCGTTTCCAAAATCAGAAAAAAGATGTTTAACACCGTAATGCTAAGCATCAGAGCAATGCAGACATTATGCGATGGAAGAATGGGAAAAAAGAGTTTTGATCCGATTCTCAAAATGATAATGTTCGGAATTAAGGTACAGAACAAGGTACTGAATATAATTCCTGAAAAGAACTCGAATCTTTCGGCAATAAGACTTCCGTGGTACAAAACTACAATCAACATGGATTTCTTCAAAAAGATAGAGGATGTAGAATTTGAAGGCCCGGAACACCTATATTCAATCACGTCGGAATATGATGCATTGCTTACTACAATCTATGGAGATTATATGCAACCCCCACCGGTAGAGAAGCGTGTAGGTCAACACATATATGCCCTTGATATGGAAATAGATTACAAAGACTGGTTGGCTAAGAACCACAAGAAGAACGTATAATAGTAAAAAAGCAGACTGAGTCTGCTTGTTTAGAGAACTGTGCTCTGTGCACACTCGACGTTCTCGATTCCTTCGATGTTGCGAAGTGCTTCCTCGAGGTTTCCGCCGACTGAATCATCAGAGTCGTCGATGATGAATCCGACAATGACCTTCTCAAGTCCGAAAGCAACGGGTGCGATCTTTGTGTCGGGCTCGTTGTATTTTACACCTGCAGGGATAATTGTGGGGACCTTTGCGATGATCGCGTTGAGGTCAACCTCTGTGTCTACAGGGTAAAGCTCGTACAATGCGTAGATTTCTCCCATATATTCCACCCGCTTATGGTCCGACGAATCCGCAGTTGCTGCACTCGTACTTTACTCCCTGGTCACGGCACTGGGGGCACCTTCCGATTTCCTCTTTGCCACAGCTGGGGCATTTGAAAACGGTGCTGGCACGTCCCTGAAGCCTAACTCCGCATGAAGAACAAATTTTATCTGCCATACACGTGCGATTACTTTTCTATTATATAAGGTAGTCCATTTAAAAGGAACTTCAAAAACATCTAAAAATCAATGTCTGGCATATCATAGATACTAATGTGCCAGATGAATAATCATAAGTTAAGAGGTTTGTAAAAGGTTTGGGTTTATGTTTACTCGTAAGCCTTCATTGCGTCAGCGATGTAGCCGTCGTCCATCATCTTGGCAGTGAGTCCTCTTGATCTCTTGATCATGAACTCTGCCCTGTCACGGAGCTCCTGCCTGCTGAGTTTGAGACGTGCAACACCCTGTGACATTGCCTTCTCTGCAACTGCAACTGCTTCTGAGATGAAGACATCTGTCTCGGACATTGTGGGGATGATGTAGTCTTCGGAGATTCCTTTCTCCTCTGCGCACCTTGCCAACTCTCTGGCTGCTGCAATACACATCTCATCTGTGATTGTCTTTGCTCTGACATCAAGAACTCCACGGAAGATTGCGGGGAATCCCATAGAGTTGTTGACCTGGTTGGGGAAGTCTGAACGTCCGGTTGCGAATACTTTGCATCCGTGCTCTTTTGCTTCCCAAGGCCAAATCTCAGGAACAGGATTTGCGGTTGCGAAGATAACAGGATCGTCTGCCATGAGATCGACGTATTCTGCAGGGATTGTTCCGGGTCCGGGCTTGGATGCTGCGATAACGATATCTGCACCCTTCATTGCTTCCTTGAGTCCTCCGGTCTTTCCTGCTCCGTTGGTCTTCTCACAGAGTTCCCATTTCTGTTTGAACTGTTCCTGAACATCTGTCCTCTCAAGGTTAAGAATTCCTTTTGAGTCACAGACACACATGTTCTGTGGTTTGAATCCGGTTGCAAGAAGGAGCCTTGCGATTGCAATTGATGCTGCACCTGCTCCTACAACGGTAATCTGTGCTTCCTCAAGCTTCTTTCCGACGAGTTTCATTGCGTTGATTGCTCCGGCGACCTCGACGGTTGCTGTTCCCTGCTGGTCATCGTGCCATACGGGAATCTTACAGTCTCTTCTGAGCTCATCGAGAATGTCGAAACACTTAGGGTTGGAAATATCCTCAAGGTTGATACCTCCAAATGAAGGTGCGATGAGCCTTACAGTCTCGATGATTTTCTCGGGATCCTTTGTGTCAAGACAGATAGGAACACAGTCTACTCCTCCGAGATATTTGAAGAGCATTGACTTTCCTTCCATAACAGGCATTGCTGCCTCGGGTCCGATGTCTCCCAATCCGAGAACACGTGTACCGTCTGAAACGACTGCTACGGTGTTCCATTTCCATGTGTGTTCGTAAACCTGATCGATGTCTTTTGCAATTGCCTTACAGGGTTCTGCGACTCCGGGTGAATACCAAATTGCAAAATCATCGAATGATCTCACACATGCCTTAGGTACAACCTCTACCTTTCCTCCGTAGTATTTGTGAAGGACCATTGCGTCTTTTCCGGGCTGCTGTGCCTTTGCAAGGCGCTCCTCAACAGTCATTTCCTCGTAACTTGCCATAATATTCCTCTCTTACGATTTTCTACGAAATTCGTAGAATGTTTTCGAATACCAAAAGCTAAGAACACACTAACCTTATTTATACCTAACCTATGATTTGCATTTCGAAAATATGGCTACGATTCACGTTTTAGTCGTCGACGGATACATCGATGACCCTGCAGCATTGGGTGTACCCCCATACATATCCCCTATGATCAGATCGATTGCAGGCGCAGCCATGGATGCTGGTGCCGATGTGACGTATCTGTCAATAGACCATATCAGAAAGGGTGCAGAAATACCCGAAGCAGATGTGTCTGTCGTCCTTTCCGGAAACACAGTCCCCGGCAAATACATCAGATCAATGCCCATGTCTCTTAAAGAGCTGGATAAATTGTTTCCTAAATTGAAAGGATGGAGACTTATCGGAGGATCTGCAGCAGACTCTGATATTGCAGAAAAGTTTGATTTTGTAATAAAGAAGGATCTTGCCGCCTCACTTTATGACGGAATGACAGGCAAAGAAGTGGATGAACGCTTCAGAAATTTGGATGAATGGAACAGATGGATGCTCCTCGGAGCAGATGTTGTGAAACAGCATCAGGATTATCCGTATCCGCTGATAGCTGAAATTGAAACATATCGTGGCTGTCACAGATATGCCAGCGGAGGATGTGCATACTGTATCGAGCCATTGAAAGGAAAACCGTTAATGAGATCTCCCGAAGATGTTCTGGCTGAAGCAACAAAACTCAGAGACAACGGAATCAGAAACATACGTATTGGAGGTCAAACGTGCATCATATCATACGGTTCCACTGACAGATCTGACCCCCCCAAACCCAATGTTGAGGCTGTCAGGACACTGTTTTACGGCCTCAGGGACCTGGGATTTGACACGATACATGTCGATAATGCCAATCCGGCAGTCATATCCACATATCCGGACGAATCGGAAGAAATATTGAAAATTATTACAGAATGCTGTACTCCAGGAAATGTGCTGGCTCTTGGTATGGAGAGCGCAGATATCAATGTTATAAGAGAGAACAATCTCAACAGTACTCCGGAAATGGTACTCGATGCGGTACGTATGATTAACAGAATCGGAGGAGACAGAGGGAAAAACGGGATGCCGAATCTCCTTCCCGGACTGAATCTTATTGCAGGATTGGACGGAGAAACGGCAGCCACATATAGCCAGAACAAAGAATTCCTCAGCAAACTTCTCGATGAGGGCCTAATGGTGCGCCGTATCAACATCAGACAGGTACTGCCTATCAGAAAAGAATTCAACGTTAAGGTCAACCCTAACAGATTCAAAAAATTTAAAGAAGAAGTCAGAGAGACCATCGATCATGAAATGCTGAAAAGAATCGTGCCCGAAGGTACAGTGCTGAAGGATGTTTACATGGAGATTCACGACGGAAACATCACCTTTGGAAGACAGCTGGGATCATATCCGTTATTGGTGGGAGTACCATACCGTTTGGAACTTGGAAAAACATACGATATATTCATCACAGATTGGGGAATGAGATCCATTACAGGATATGAATACGGTTTTGACATAAACAATGAACCTATGACTTCAGTAGCTTCTCTTCCCGGAATAGGAAAAAAGAGAGCTGCGAAAATCGTAATGGAAAGGCCGTTTTCCGAATTTGAAGAATTATCTAAAGTAATAGATGATGTCCATGTTTCGGAGAATCTGAAGAGATTTATCTGCATCGAGAGAGGAAAGGAATGACTCCGCCCTCTATAATTAGATAAATAGAGTAAGCCATATCCGAAATATCACATGATCGGAATGCTGGAATCCAGATATCCTTTCCTCAGGAGCTCAATGGAAATCGCCTCTCAGAACGGAGCAGACATAGACGCTCTGCTGACCTCGCCGTCCTTCGAAGATGCAAGAAAAAGAGGAGTAGAGAGATTAGAATCCGCTCTCAGAGGATCCGAAGTCAATTATGTAGCACATTCCACCGATTATGACAGGATTATGGAGATTATGTCATACCCTTATGCAAGAATCCTCGCATCCTGCCTTAATGACAGATATCTCACCAACAGGTATGCCCTTGCCGAAGCAGTGCATATGAACAGACTCCTAAGCGGAGAGCCCCAGGGAGTTGTTCTGCAGATTGCACATGAACTGGAGGTCAAATCCGTATTGGAGAATGAAAAACTTAAGATGCATTTTTCAGACTTCCTCAGATTTACCACAAGGATCAAGAGTTCTGAATGGAAACTCGTGAATCAGGAGATTTACCAGGGATATGTCTACCTGACACGTGAAAAATTCGCAAGGGTTCTTCAGAATGCACTCCATGACAGAATTCTTTCAGAATTGCCACTTCCTGTACCTCCCGAATTCAACGGAATTGTGAACAGAGACTTGGAAACTGTCAGAAACATCATGATGGACTGTAAAAACAAGTATGAAATGAAATACACCGGTGAACTGAAACCTGAGGATCTGCCTCCGTGTATCCGTACTTTACTCGCCAATGCACAGAACGGTGTCAACCTTGCCCACAGCGGAAGATTTGCATTGGTGTCGTTCCTGCATGCCATAGGTTTGGATTTGGAACAGATTCTTGCTCTGTTCTCACAGTCCCCTGATTTCGATGAATCGAAGTCGATCTATCAGATCAAACATATCACCGGCGATTTGAACGGTACGGAAGGATATACGCCGCCTGAATGCTCCACAATGAAAACCCATGGAATCTGTTTCGATCCTGACAACCTCTGCGCAAATGAAAGGATGAACCATCCTTTGAATTATTTCAGAATTAAGACAAAATCCTATCAGAAAAAGGATGAGTGATGGAGAGCTTACTGCTCATCCATCTTACTCATGTTTCTCCAGGTAATGATTGCTCTCTGGATTGCAGTGAGGTTTCCGACAACTGCGAACCAGATAATCATTATCTCCAACCAGGATACTGAGAATCCTGCGATGTCGAGATATGCATATCCAAATGTACCTGCAACGAACTGTATTACCGGGAACAGAGTAGAGAGTACGACACGGTCTGCACGTCCGAGAAGACCTGCATAAAGTCTGGGTGCTCCGACGGCCTGCGCCTGTGTACCCATGTAGGATGTGAGAAGCACACCTACCAATGCCAGCATACCCAGGTATGGGTTGCACCATCCGCTGATTGCGACTCCGCCGATCATGAACATGTCTGCATACCTGTCGAATACATGATCGAGATAGTCACCTTTCTTCGATGCTTTTCCTGAAAGTTTGGCAATCTTACCGTCAAGTGCATCGAAATATCCTGAAACAATAACAACCAATGCTCCGATAAGAAGGAAAATATCTTTTTCGAAGCTGTAATAGAGGAATACTCCCGAAAGAAGAGCAAGTATCAGTCCGATCCACGAGATTGTGTTTGGATTCACATTGATCAGTTTCTTGGCTACCGGGGTCAATGCGAAATCGACTCTTGCTCTCTGACCGTCTAAAACCATTTGTCCATCTCCTCAGCCCAAGAAACATCCTCGGGCATATGCCCAACTGTGTTTCCTTTCATAATATCTTCGATTGCAGATGCTGTATCATCGCTTGAATCGGAGGATGTGTCCACAACATATGTGGGGATTTCCGATTCCACTGATTCGTAAAGGATTACATCAAGAAGTTCTGCCTGGATATTCTCCATCACCTTCTCCGTACTGTATCCCCTGGATTCAAGACGTGTTTTCATCACATCAGGGCTGCAACGGAGAACGATAATTGTGTCCACATCCAAAAAATGGGAAAGATGACTCTCAAATATTGTATTCTCACGGTCGAGAAGCATATCATTCAGTTTTTCGACATCCACATCGTAAGTGTCCCTTTCGGAATCGTATTCTTCTCTGAGATTGTTGGATTTGATAAAATCTGTAATATCCAGTACATTGTATCCTCTGCTTCTGAGAACTGAGGATACCGTAGATTTTCCTGTACCTGGAGTACCGGTTATAGCCACTCTCATCAGATTTCCCTCAAGTAAGGGTCGGCCCTTTCCAAAACATCATCCCATGTCGGAGATGCAGTCATGGAACCGTATTCCTCGACTATAAACGATGATACGGACGAAGCGATAACCAGTGATTCGCGTACATCGTATCCGTGGTACAATCCTGCATAAAATCCGGCACGGTATGAATCCCCTGCTCCTGTGGCATCAACAACCCTGTCTGCCCTGACAACAGGGATATTGAATCTTTCACCGTCGATTACTGCGATACTGCCTTCACTTCCGCATGTACATACAGCCAAAGGAAGGTTCACATCTCCGATATCATCTATCTTCAGATACTTCCTGACGGATTCGAATTCATATCTGTTGCAGAAGAGGTATTTTGAATACTGCATCGCATCCTTCAGATAATCTTCATTCCATATACGGTGGACTTCCTGTGCTGGATCAATGGCCACTGTACCTTTGAGACCTTTCATTATGTCGATGTAATACTGAGGTTCACCGGTACAGAAATGGATATGTTTGGATCTCGATGCATTCTTATCCAATATGATTCCTGTTTTTGATGCGAACCCTTGCGGACCCTGATAAAAAAGTACCTTCTGTGTAAGATTATCATCGTTTGCGACCAGCGCCTGTGATGTATCAAATCCTTCCACCTTGAGGAATTCGTCGGTAATCACACCGGCATCTGATATTATATCATCGAATTTCTTCGGAAAATCCATTCCGACAAATGCACATAGTGCAGTAGGTACGCCCAATCTCGAAGCTACTACAGCAATGTTACTTCCTGTTCCTCCGAGATGTGTACTCTTATCGATGACATCTACCGATGTGTTGTCCTTAGGGAACTCACGTACCCTGAGGATCTGATCTATCGCAACATGACCGTACACAGACAGGAATGGTTCCATCAGGTACCTTCCTCCCAACCTGTGATGTATGACCTCTGCTCATCTGTGAGGGAATCGATAGAAACGCCCATTGCTTCAAGTTTCAGCCTTGCAATGTCATAATCCAGCTCATCAGGTGCTGTGTAGACTGCGTTGTCCATATCCTTACAGTTCCTGACCATATATTCAAGACCGAGTGCCTGAACAGCAAAACTCATATCCATGATCTCTGCGGGATGTCCCTGCCCTGCTGCGAGGTTCATCAGCCTTCCGTCGGAGATGAGATAGACTTTCCTTCCGTCCTTCAGCTCGTATTCATCCACGAACTCTCTGACACGTGTTACACCTTTGGACAGTGCATTGAGATCGGCCTTACTGATTTCATTGTCAAAGTGACCTACATTACCCATTATACATCCGGATTTCATGACTTCCAGGTGCTCCGTGCGGATGATGTCCTTGCATCCTGTGACTGTGATGACAATCTCTGCATCCCTGACTGCATCGACCATCTTTTTGACTGTGAAACCGTCCATCTTTGCTTCTATTGCCCTTATGGGGTCGACTTCTGTTACTGTAACATTTGCT
>SUSX01000061.1 GCA_015063195.1 Thermoplasmata archaeon
GTCGAAAACCGTGGTTCCCCAAAAGTATCCAAGGAATATATTCAGTGCATCGTTGCCGGTATCCATTCCCGCCAGGAATACATTTGCAACCATTATCGCAGCGGTAATCAGTATCAGAACCTTATCTGATACCCTGAAATGCTGTACGGCACCGATGAACACCAATGCCATTCCTGCGAAAATCAGAATATCCTGCCAAAACAGTGTGATTATAATCAACTGCTCATTTGTCGCATAGGAATACTCCGGATAGAAAGATACCAAATCGCCTGTAATCAGCATATTGATGATTCCCGGCAGTATCCTGAGGAATTCCAAAACGAATCCTGCAACAATCAAAAACAGCCCTCTTTTCATAACCGATTTAGGTTTGGACGATGTTGAAAACAACAACACCATACCCATAACCATCATGAAACACTGGGCACCTCCCGGGAATGCACCGATTAATTTGGAGACTTCCGTAAAGAATCCTTCTGCAGGTACATCCTGTGTCAACGGAGTAAACTGGTTGAACACATGTGATCCGACCATGAGGAACACCGAGATACCTCTAACGATATCCAATTCCCTCTGCCTTCCGTAAAGGACACGTTCCTCGGAAAACATGCCCCCTTTACAGGATGTATCCTCCATGGAATCCATTAGAACATGACCGTATTTAACAGATGTCCGCCCGTTTCTTTGATATATCCTCTAAAGCGTTCATACACTCATGGTAAAACTCTCTGCAGAAATCTGTGACATAATCAAGGAGATGAAGGTATTCTATTTCGGAACATCATCCAAGGACGGAGTACCCAACGTAGCACCCATGGGAATGGTCTACCTCCAGGAGGATAAAGAGACCATTTGGCTCATCGACAACTACATGAACAAGACAATGGCCAACATGTTGGAGAATCCTGTCGCTACCATCCCTGTATGGCACCCTGATTTCAAGACATCATTCCAGCTCAAGGGAACAGTCACCATCGAGAACGAAGGAAAGGACTACGAGAATGCAGTTTCAATCGCACACTTCAAGAGTGACAAATACCCTGCAAAACATCTGATAAAATTCGTTGTGAAAGAGGTTTACACACTCACACCCGGAGAGGGTGCGGGAGAGAGGATTCTTTAATCCTCCCCTCTCTTCTTCTTTTTCTTACTTTTAGGCATAAATGCAGCCTGTGCTCCGCTCAGCAGTGCAGCCAAGGGCACAAGGAACAGATATGTCCAACTTGAGAACGTAGCGTAGAATATGAAGAAGATCAGAAGACCTACGAACGCTCCGATGATCGTTGAGATCATCACGTTTGCTCTGGTTTCCTCGTCCATCTTCACACCTTTACGTTGAGTGTCTTCTCTACCTCGGCGACCATCTTGTCGACGATCTCCTTGGCACCGCCTGTGTAGTTTGCGGGATCCATTGCGGAACGGATCTCTGCCTCAGGCATCATCTTGGTGAGTTCCTTGTTTTCAAGGAGGACATCAACCAACTGACGGTCCTCGTCCTCTGCGATCATGGATGATGAACGTACGATCTCGTGTGCATCCTGCCTTCCGACACCGAACTCTGTCATCTTCATCATGACGGATTCCGCCATAACAAGTCCTCTGGAGGATTCGATGTTCTTGAGCATCCTGTCGCTGTTGACTGTAAGTCCAGAGAACACTTCGTTCATCTTGTGGAACATCTCATCCAAAAGAACGAAGATGTGGGGAAGAACGAACCTTTCCGCACTTGAATTGGAAAGATCCCTCTCATGCCAAAGGACCTGACTCTCGAATGTAGGTGTAACCATGGATCTGACGATCCTTGCAAGACCGCAGACGTTCTCAGACATCATGGGGTTCCTCTTCTGCGCCATAGTGGAACTTCCAACCTGCTTCTTGACATCGAAGGGTTCTGCAGCCTCTGCAATCTCAGACCTCTGAAGGTTACGTACCTCTGTTCCGTATCTCTCCAAGGAGGTTGCAATGTTTGCTATAAGACATACCAATTCGGTGTACCTGTCCCTTCCTACGACCTGAGTTGCTGCAGGCTCGTATGTGAGTCCGAGATCCTCCATGACCATTTCCTGAATCTGGAAGAAGTTCTTTCCCAATGCAGCACCGGTTCCGACAGCCCCTGCCATCTTTCCTGCGCATGCTCTCCTCTTGGTTTCGATGAGTCTCTCCCTGTGCCTGAGCATCTCTGCAATGTAACCTGAAATCTTGAATCCGAATGTAATCGGAATTGCAAACTGTGCATGTGTCCTTCCGATCTCGAGGGTGTCCCTCTCCCTCTTTGCCAGTTTGGACAGTGTTACAAGGAATGTATCGACATCTGCCTGAATGAGTTCGATAGCAGATTTGATCTGAAGTGCGGTTGCTGTATCAACAATATCGTTGGAAGTAGCACCGTAGTGCACATACTTTCCGGCATCTCCTTCGCACTGTTCGGTCATAGCCTTGACCATTGCCATAAGGTCATGCCTCGTATCCTTCTCGATCTCCTTCACACGGTCGATCTTGACGATGTCCAGGTTTGCGACGCGTGAAATCTCGGCTGCTTCCTCTTTTGTGATTGTACCCAAGGATGCATGGGCTCTTGCCAATGCTGCTTCTACATCCATCTGATACTGGAGGCGGCTTTCTTCGTAGAATATGGCCTTCATGTCTGCACGGCCGTATCTGTAATCGAGGGGACACAGGTTACTTGTCATTTGAATCGGTGCGTACGATTGCATATTATTATTAAACACTACCTATAAGAAAACAGTATAAATGCGCGTTAATAATGTACTCTGTACATTCACCTACTGGTAGTATCGCATAACCTTTATATGCAAGATGTCGTTGCACGTCTTAACAAGTGTGCCGAGACTAAACTTCGGCGTATGTTGAACGAGTGTTGATTTATTATGGAAGAGTTTGTGGAGGAAAAAATTGAGCAGTTGGAGTCATCCGAGGAAACTGTAGTGGATGCAGCCGTTGAAACACCTGTAGAGGAAGTTCAGGCAGAGGAAGCCGAAGTCGTCGAAATGACCGAAGAAGAGGCAGCCCAGTCATCCGAGAACCTTGAGAAACTTGAGCAGAAGCGCAGCGTCATCAACAATGATGCAGAGAAGCACAAGCGCCTTAGGGATGATCTTAACAAGCAGACAAAAGAGTGGGTCTCCAAGAGGGATGCACTTAACGCACAGGTACGCGACCTTGTCGAGCAGGCAGGAAAGCACAGGGAAGAGCGTGACGCCCTCAACCAGAAGGTTAGGGAATCAAAAGTATTCAGGGATGAATGCAACCAGAAGGTCACCGCACTTACAGACGAGTACCACGCAATGAGGAAGGATCAGCCCCAGACAGACAAGGACAAAGACAGGCCTTCGATCAAACAGCTGAGAAAGGAATTCTCCGAACTCGAGAGGAAACAGGAAACACAGGTCCTTAAGAAGAAGGATGAGGAAGCACTCGTCAAGAGACTCAAAGAGATCGACATGCAGATCAAAGAGCTCGAGAACGCACAGGAACTTTCCGGAGATCTCCGCGAGAAATCCGCAGAGCTCAGGGAAGCAAAGGCAGAGGCTGAGAAGTACCACAAGCTTGTTTCCGAGTACGCAGAGAACGCTCAGAAGGAACACGACCTTATGATCACTCTCTACGAGCAGGCAGATGCCCTCAGAAAGCAGGCAGACGAGGCACAGGCCAAGTTCATCGAGTGCAAGAAGGCAGCCGATGAGGAACACAAGAAACACATCGAGCAGATTAAGTCCTTCCACGAGACAGACAAGGATGTTGCAGCCATCAAGAACAAGCAGAAGGCCGTTCGCAAGAAGAGGACCGATGCAGATTCCAAGAAGGCAGCTGATGACATCTTCTCCCGTTTCAAGAACGGAGAGAAACTCAGCACAGAGGACCTTATGGCCCTCCAGAAATCAGGCTACCTCTGATTCTGTCAAACATGAAAGAGGGGTTTTCCCCTCTATTCCATTTAACTTCTGTCAAAATTCAATTCAAAAATATCGGCATAGTACCGACTATCTTACATTCTGAAAACTGGAAATTATAGAAAAAGGAAGAGCTGGCACTCTTCCGTTGATTTTTTACTTTTTGTTCTCGAGTAACCTATAATCGACCTTTCCGACCTTGGTTCTCGGAAGTGCATCGATGAACTCATACTCCCTTGGTTTGGAGAATTTGGAAATGTTCTCCTTAACGTGGGCCTTGATTGATTTCAGAGTCTCTTCGGATTTGTCGAAACCGGGTTTGAGCACGATATATGCCTTAACCTTACTTCCTCTGAGTTCATCAGGAATACCGACTACACATGATCCGTCGACGGCAGGATGCTGACTGAGAACCTCTTCTACCTGACTCGGATAGATGTTGTATCCTGAGGAGATGATCATTCTCTTTATCCTCTGCTTGAAGAAAATGAAACCGTCCTCGTCCATGTATCCCAAGTCACCTGTGTGGAGCCATGTGAGTCCGTCCGAGTGTACACGCAATGCGTTAGCAGTCTCCTCCGGCTCCTTGTAGTATTCCAGCATAACTGCGGGTGCGGATACACACATCTCTCCGTCCTCACCGTAAGGTACTCTTTCCTCAGTTCCGGGTTTAACAATCTTGTAATAAACATTGGGCATCGGAATTCCGACACTTCCCGGACGGTCCAAATGTTTGGGCGTGATGGTCGTTGCAGTCAGACACTCAGTACATCCGTATCCTTCTCTGATGAATGTCTTACATCCCCTTTCTTTGAGGAATTCGTCAATACGTTTCTTGGATTCCACCGGCATCTTGTCTCCGCCACTGAATATTCCTTTGAGACATTCCAAATCCGCCTTCTTCAGCCATTTACTTCTGATCATGTGCTCATACAATGTAGGAACACCTGCGACATAGTGGGGATGTTTCTTCATTATAAGTTTAGAATAAGAATCTGGAGTGAAACGGGGAACAAGTACACTGGTGATTCCAATACAGAACGGAAGGTGCACACATGCACACAGTCCGAATCCGTGGAACATCGGCATTACCGCCATCATAAGGCGTCCTTCGTTCAAAACCTCTGAAAGTTCCACCATTCCAAGTGCGGTGGAATTGAAACTCATACTTGACAGAACTGCCCCTTTTGACCTTCCTGTAGTTCCTCCTGTGTAAAGAATTACTGCAGGATCGTAGCATGTTTTTGTAGATACTGGCACATCATATCCTGATACATCTGTCGCCAGAAGATCCTTCCATTTTATGATTCCCTCTACAGAGTTATCGACCTTGGGATCCTTCCTTCCCAATACATACTTGTACAGTGTGGATTTGGGGAATTTCAGTCCGTCTGCCATAGAGGACACGACCATACTCTCAAACTTTCCTCCGAATTCGGGGAAGTTCTTGTAGAACATATCCAATGTAATGGCGACCTTACAGTCAGAGTTCTCGACATAGAACTCAATCTCTCCCTTCGCAGAAAGCGGATGTATCATGACTGCTACAGCACCCAGTTTACTGACTGCATAGAATGAAATGACTGCCTGGGGACAGTTCGGCAGACAGATCAGAACATGATCGCCCTCTTTTACACCGAGTTTCTTGGAAAGGCATGCTGCAAAATTATCAATCTGCTTGATGAAAACACAGTATTTGGTCTCAATATCCATGAATTCATAGGCTACATTGTCAGGATACTCCTCTGATGTCTTCTTAACCATTTCATATAATGTGCGTTCAGGAAAATCCATGTGTTTAGGGATTTTTCCGTAATG
>SUSX01000062.1 GCA_015063195.1 Thermoplasmata archaeon
CAGGGAAGTAGAAGGTGTGGATGCCGCAGAACTGGCAGAGGATATAGCCAAGATTCTGACGGACAACGGATATCACTTTGTCAACGGATTCTATGCAAAGGGAAGATTCATCACAAGGACGTTCACAGAAGAGGAAATCATCGCTTACGTTCTGAAGAAACAGCATGCTACCCGCAGTACGCGTTACCACAATGTGCATGAGGTCGTTGAACAGAGAGGATACATCCGTAACGATTCGGAATTGCTTACAAGGGTTGAAGAGAAATCGCCGCTGAAGAATCAGATTGAACGCGGCGGACTGATTAAGACGACACTTTGCCCAGGATATATGGGATACACGATTCCTGAGTACGGGTTGCTGTACATGTCCATGAAGGATGCACCCCTCACTGACGATCAGAAGATTATCAGGGATCTGATCAAGGACAGGCAGCCTGTTTCCAAGAAGAAGATCGTTGAGTATTCGCCACTGTCACTGGATGCCACCGTGGATGCTATCAACGATCTGATGCATCTGTCTGTGATCTATCAGGATTCATCATCCGCATACTGTATAATGAAAGGAAAGAAGATTCCTAAGGATGAGGCTACGGAAAAGGTCATGAGGATGCATTTCGAGGATTTCGGAATGTTCTCCGCGGAACTGCTGTCAACTTTCCTGAACATACGTATGGGAACCACACGTCATTTCCTCACCAAGATGGAGGATGAGGGATTCCTTGTGAAAGGATTCCTCGAGGAAGGTTCTTCAACACTCTATTGGATGCTCGCTTCGGATGCGGACAGGAAGACGGACAGGGTAAGGGATACAATCATCCTGAACACACAGGACAATCTGCACCTTTATCTCAGGAACCGTATCAAGAAGGAGATCGGTGCAACTGAGGCAGTAGTTCTGAGAGATTGTAAAGTCATAGGATCGTTCAAGGGAAAGCTCACCATAAGCGGTGCTAAGATCGAGGACTTCAAAGGAAGCGACGAAGCATGGAGGGCGATAAAGATGTCCGCAATTTCCCTGGGGGTAAGGATCGATGACGAAGGAAACCAGGTGGATGAGGATTGGGATGTGTCTGAATTCTACATCAGGACCAATCCCGGGGCCATTTGATCACTTTTAAGGGATTGGAAGAAGTCATTGCTTCCATCCCAAACTTTAATATCTACTACCTGTTCGCTTATTTTATGAAAATCCCCTGTGAACTGGTGGTTTGGTACCTTCTTCCTACCATGAGGAAGGAAGTAGCCAGAGAGCTCGTTACGGAGCACGGATTGTCTCAGGCGAAGGTGGCGAAGATCTTCGGTGTCACCGATGCTGCCATTTCGCAGTACCTGAAGGACAAAAGAGGGGATAAGAAGGTCGTAACTGAGAATCCCGACTTCGTTTACGTGAGGGAAGCTATTTCCGAGGCTGCGGCAAGGATCGCTGCAGGTGAATCAGAATTCTCAGATGAAGTCTGTACCATATGTATGGTTGCAAAAAGACACGGAATACTCAACAAAATCTATGAGGTGGAGTTCGGCTGTTCACTTCCTGCCTGTGTCTGCGATTCTATGAATTCGGAATGATACAGGAATTCCTGAGCGTATCCTGCATATTCTCCGAACTTCTCAAAAGCAAATTTTGAAAGTTTTCTGTAGCTTCCTTCCATTCCGTAGATGTCTCTGAGAACATTCTCTATCCTTGCGTCGATGGGAAATGCATTGAGATGCCCGTATGAGAATAGTGCTATGCAGTCCGCTACCTTGGGACCTACGCCTTTGATTTTCAGAAGTTCCGTTATGCATTCCCCGTACGGCAGATTTTCCAAGGAATCGGGGTCGAATTCTCCGTTGTATACCTTTTCTGCGAATTCGATGAAACGTGATTCCCTGTATCCGAGGCGGCAGTTGCAGATTCTTTCCTTTTTGGATACGATCTCTTCGGGTGTAGGGAAGGAATATCTTCCTCCGATGTCTCTGCCGAATTCCCTGCATACTGATTCTACCATGGCACCGATACGTTTCACGTTGGCGTTTGTTGCGATGATGTATGTTGCTATGCATTCCCAATGGGGTTGGTTGAGGATTCTCATGCCTTTACAGTTGTTCACAAGCTCTTTTACAAAAGAATCCTTGGATGAAATATCGCTGTAGATGGCATCGAGATCGTCATCGGATCTGAAATAATCAAGGATCAGATTCTCGTTATCGGTTCCTTCGCAGATGAAACCGTCATCGGTCTGTGTGAGTGTGATAACCTCATCACCAAGTACGCCCTGCCAGGAATCATCAGTCTTATGCCATCTGTGGGCCTGTCCGCATCCGAGGGTGGAATCAAGGTCCACGTCCATGATTATCTTCATTGTCACGTAATCCGCATTTTGATATATAGGGGTCTTCAGAGTTGAAGGATATTGTCCGTCAGATCGAAGATAAAGGAAGGGCATACACTGATTCTCTCAGAGGATACGGTCTGTCGGTAAGGCATATTACTGCCGACGGTCCGATCTCGAATTCCGATTCCTCCAGTCTGTGGAATGATTTAACGTCATTGTAATCGTAAGTCATCCCGGATTTACACTCAATCAATGTGAGTTTCGCATCTCTCAGAATGATGAGGTCCACTTCGTTCATGGAGGAGTCGCGGTAGTAATAGAATCCTGCACTCTCCGCGTTGTTGTCATAGGATTTCATGATCTCATTGACAATGAACGTCTCTACCATATGCCCGCTGAGGTATCCTGCACGGAGTGTCTCGGAATCGAAAATCTTTGCCAGGTAACATGCCAATCCCGTATCGCAGAAGTACAATTTAGGGCGTTTCACAGTACGTTTAACATTGGATTTTTCGAAATATGGCTGAAGAAGGTGCACTATACCTCCGGAGATCAATACGCTCATCCATGACTGAACAGTACGGATGTTCACCCCTAACGCGTTGGAAATTTTGTCATATACGAGTTCCTGTCCGGTTATGGATGCGATGTATTCCATGAATTGCCTGAACTTCAGTTTGTCTTTCAGATTGACGATCTGTGAGACATCACGTTCTATGTACGAATCCACGTAATCTGAGTAGAACTTGGAAACCCTCATATCCGGTTTTTCATAAAGTTCTGGGTACCCTCCGCGGAGAATCATATCGTATGCTTCTGTCGGGCTCATTTTGTAGTCGGTGGATCTGCGAACCTTCTTCTCTAAATCCATAACAAAAGGCTGTTCGTCACGGCCAAGTATCTCGTTCATGCTCAGAGGAGACATTCTTATGATCGATATTCTCCCGGCCATAGATTGTGTTACATTCTCCATCAGATTGTATGTCTGACTTCCTGTTAGAATATACATCCCTTCGTTATGTCCGTTGAGGATCTTTTCCGAGTCTACAATTTCTTCCAAAACATCCAGAAGCCCGGGAGCATACTGTACTTCGTCTATAATCAACGGTGCAGGATGCATCGTGAGAAACATCTTCGGATCCTGGATTGCCATCATTCTTTCGCTTCCGGTTGCCAGAGAAACATATCCGAAACTGTGTTCTTTTGCAAGATACTGACATAATGTGGTTTTACCGACCTGTCTGGCACCTGTGATTAAAGTTACAGGTTTGAATCGGATACTTTCTTCTATGGCGGAAAGGATGGTTCTCGGAATCATAATGATAAAATTATGATTTATATATTTGTAATTTTTGCAGTTGCACTGCAAATTTTACACATATATAAACTAGCATTTATGCTGGCTATTTATTAACCGTCTGTTAAAATCTATCGTCTGTACACGGTTTTTTTGTCTTCGGATGTTTTTGAAATGTAACATATGGTATTGTGCAAAAAAGGGAAGTTAAGTTCCATTTTATATCAATAAAATACAAAAAAGGGAAGTTAAGTTCCCTTTTTATATGTATATATCAACCTGTATTCATGGAAGAAATACCGAGGCATCAATATCTTGCTGAATTGGACGAATGGAGGGATGAGACAGACATTGTCAAAGTGATACTTGGCGTCAGGTGTTCCGGAAAATCGGTTGTGTTGGGCCAATACTGTAGGAGATTGCTTGAATCTGGTGTTTCATCAAAAAACATGGCTCTACGATAATTTGAGTTCCACTCAAATTATCGGAGAGCCAAGATGTATCAAATTTGGATTCTATAGCCCGTTTTCTTTTTGACAACACGGGAAACATAACCAACATAGATAACATAGCCAAATCTACAGGTTTATCGGAGAAGACTGTTGCAAGATATATCCGTTCGCTGACGGAAGCGTTTCTTTTCTACAAGGTCAACCGTTTCGACGTCAAAGGTAAAAAGCTGCTCAATACACATGAGAAATACTATCCGGTGGATACAGGTCTTGCCAGAGCGGTATTGGATCGTGGGGTCGATGACACATCCCGTCCGTTGGAGAATATTGTATTTCTGGAATTAATCAGAAGGGGATATCGTGTACGTGCGGGTTCCTTTAAAGACCGGGAAGTGGACTTCACTGCGGAGAAGAACGGTGTGTTGGAATACTATCAGGTGTGTCTCACAATGCTGAACGATTCCACTTATGAAAGGGAGATAAGGTCCTTGAAAAGTATCGATGACAATTACCCTAAAATCATTCTTTCGTTGGACGGCGTAGTCAGGGATGTACCTGACGGACTTATTCACAGAAATGTTATAGAGTGGTTGCTTTCGTAAACGGTTTCTAATGCTGTTCAAAGATGCTGGCACATCCAAATCGGTCGGCTCAATATCCTTAAAAGAGATGATGTCTTGCAGTAACATATGAGATTCGGTCCTGCAGGATATCCTCCCGGTAACAAGGGTCCGGAGGATGCATTGAACATTGTAAAGTCATTGGGTTTGGATGCATTGGAGATGGAGTTCGTCAGAGGTGTGAGGATCTCCGAGGACAAGGCGAGGGCAATCGGTAAGATGGCCGAGAACCGTGACATACGTCTCAGTGCACATGCGCCGTATTTTGTAAGTTTCAACTCCGACAAGGAGGAGACCAGAGCAAAGAGTGTGGATTATGTTGTGGATACTGCAAGAGCTGCACACTTCCTCGGAGCATACATCATAGTGATCCATGCTGCATCCTACGGAAAGACTCCCGATCAGGCAACACAGAATGTCATTGACGGAATCAACATCTGCAAGGAAAGGTTGGATGATGAGGGCATCAGGGATGTAATCCTGGGTATCGAGACCATGGGTAAATTGGGTCAATGGGGTACATTGGATGAGATCGAGAAGGTCATGGACAGTGTCGACGGTACCGCACCTGTATTGGATGTTGCACATACACATGCGAGATATGGGGGAAGTCTGAAGACCGTGCAGGATAACAGAGATCTGTTGGACAGATTCCTTCCTTTGGCAGGAGACATTCCGCATTTTCACATCAGTTGCATAAAGTACGGTGAGAAAGGGGAGATAAGCCATCTTCCTCTCGAGGCTGCGGATCCCGATATGTCATTGTTCGCCGAGGCTGTCGAGGACTGCGGAAAGGACT
>SUSX01000063.1 GCA_015063195.1 Thermoplasmata archaeon
ACATGTTCAGGTTCCTTGAGAATCAATTTGTCGATGATTCCGCGGAATATTCCGAACCGTCAAGGATTCCGTGGCAGGGTATCGTCCATCCCGGGATCCCGGGGAAGGTGTATCCGTCATCGGAGGAATATCTTGCAGAATACAGATATTCCGACAGGCCCCTCATTGCTCTGATAGTTTCAAGAAGCTCATGGATCACAGGTCAGAATGATATTGAGAAGGAATTGATCGATGAGATAGAATCATGCGGAATGGGCGTTCTTCCAATAATGACAAATTCCCTGCATAACGAGGAGATGGGTTCACTGAACATTGCAGAATGTCTTGAGCTTCATGTTCTGAGGGATGGGAAATCCATAGTCAAAGCCGTTGTAAAACTGGTAACTTTCCTCATCGGCAGGAAACCCGGTGTTTCAGCCGAGGAATCATCAAGAAATGCCGATGAATTACTTTTAAAACTGAATGTCCCTGTATTCCAGCCGATTATTGCGTTGGATATGAGCATGGATGAATGGAAGGATTCCGACGGAATTACATCGGACATTCCGTGGAATGTAACCATGCCTGAGTTTGAAGGTGCTGTCGAACCTATCATGATCGGAACAGCAAAATCCGACGGTCAGGACCTTTACTGCAGAAAACCGATCCCGGGAAGGGCAAAGAGGATTGCAGAGAGGATTCAGAAGAGAATATCGCTTTCGGAAAAACCCAATTCGGAGAAGAGGTTGGTGTTACTTCTGAACAACAGCCCCTGTGCTTCAATAGAGGGAAACATCGGAAGTGCGGCAGGTTTGGACTCGATAGGTTCTGTCGTCAGTATTCTGCGCAGACTGAAATCGGAAGGATATGAGACATTCGTTCCTGACAGTCCCGATGCGTTGATTGATGTATTCATGAAAAGGAAGGCATTTTCGGAGTTCCGTTGGACATCTAAGGAATCCATTGTGAATGCAGGCGGACACGTATGTCTTATGCCTGCGGATGAGTATCGCAGATACTTCGAAACGATACCTGAAGAGGCAAGGAAGAAGATCGTAGATTCGTGGGGCGAGCCTCCGGGAGAGCCGATGGTGATCGATGACAGGATCATCATCACAGGGATAAAGGCAGGTAACGTAATCATTGCAGTGCAGCCCAAGAGAGGCTGCTACGGAGCAAGATGCGACGGTACGGTTTGTAAAATTCTCCACGACCCAGAGTGTCCACCGTCACATCAATATCTCGCAACTTATCACTATTTCAGAGACGTCTTCGGAGCCGATGCATTCGTTCATGTTGGAACCCACGGAACAGCGGAATTCCTTCCCGGGAAGGGAATAGGGCTTTCGGAGAACTGTTTCCCAGATATCGTCACAGGCGATGTTCCGGTGTTCTACGTATATAACACGGACAATCCTCCTGAGGGTTCAGTTGCCAAGAGGCGTATCTATTCTACACTGATAGGTCACATGCAGCCGACCTCGGAAACAGGAGGTCTTTACGGTCCGTACCTCAGGTTGGAGGAGATTATCAACGAGTACGAGATTGCTAAATTGGATCCCACCCACTCACATTCACTGCAACATGAAATCATGGATGCTATGGAAGAAGTCGGAATCTCACAACCCGGAGATCACGATGCCCATATGGAATCTCTTGTTGCAAGATCGCATGAACATCTGACTCTGATAAGGAACAGCCGTATAGAATCTAGGCTGCATACCTTCGGAAACATTCCCGAAAAAGAAGAGGAAGTGAACATAATCCATTCCCTGATGAGATATTCCAGGGAAGACGGATCCCTTACAAGATCGGTATCACAATACTTAGGATTGGATATGGACGTTCTCATTCAGAATAAGAACGCATTCAATTTAGATTACAGGATGTCCAATGGTGCACTGTTGGAGAAGACAGATTCAGTTTCCCGGGATTTGATATTGAAGACACTTTCCGATGACGGAAAGGAATACGATGACGTTCCTTTCATTGACGATATAAGAAAGACGATTATGGAAATCCATGACAGAATTGTTTCATCGGATGAACTGTCGTCTTTGATCAAAGCACTGAACGGAAACTTCACACCTGCAGGTCCGTCGGGATACATCTCGAAAGGATCTTTTGATATACTCCCTACAGGACGCAACTTCTATTCTATGGATTCCAAGAGGGTTCCCACAAGGACCGCATGGAAAGTGGGAACGAGACTGGCCGATTCATTATTGGATAAATATCTCGATGACGAAGGTGATTATCCCGAATCGGTCGCGTTCCAGTGGATGACCAATGACATAATGGCAGCGGAAGGGGAGATGATGGCAGAGATAATGTCGCTCCTTGGAGCTGAGCCCAAATGGTCACCTAACGGGCATGTAACATCATACAGGATTCTGGAAGAGAATGAGCTGATCCACCCAAGGATAGATGTTACTGCAAGGATATCCGGAATTCTCAGGGATACATTCCCGGACAGAATCGATCTCATAGATTCACTGATCAGGGATGTCGCATCTTTGGAAGAATCAGACGATGTCAACTTTGTCAGAAAGCATGTGAAGGAAGAGATGGAACGCGGTTCTTCATTCGACGATTCCACAGCAAGGATATTCTCATCAAAACCCGGAACATTTGCAAGCGGAGTGAATCTTGCAGTCCTTTCGGGTGCATGGAAGGATGAGAAGGATTTGGCAGAGATATACATCTCTGTCAACGGATACGCATACGGTAAAGGAAGGAACGGTAAGGAGTCAAGGGTACAGTTCGCTTCTGCCTTGGAAAACGTTTCACTGACTTTCAATAAAACGGTATCGGACGACCACGACTTGCTGGGATGCTGCTGCTATTACAGCAACCAGGGCGGACTGACCGCTGCAGCCAGATACCTTTCCGGAAAGAAGGTGGAGACGTATTACGGTGACACCAGGGATTACAAGGATGTCGGAGTCAGAACTCTGTCCGATGAGATAGACAGGGTCGTCAGATCCAAGGTACTGAATCCGAAATGGATAGACAACATGAAGGAACACGGATACAAGGGTGCATCCGACATGATGAAGAAGATCACCCGTGTGTACGGTTGGGAGGCATCCACGCAGGAAGTGGACGATTCCCTGTTCAATGACATTGCAAACACATATATCAACGATCAGGAAATGAGGGATTTCTTCGAAAGGAACAATCCTTACGCCGCAGAGGAAATCTCAAGGAGATTGTTGGAAGCGGAAGCCAGAGGATTATGGGAAGCCGACGAGAAGACCTTGGAGGAACTCCGTAACTCATACGTAGAGATTGAATCATGGATGGAGGATGCCTCCGACGGCGGAGACATACAGGGAAATGAGATCTCAATGGAATCCGCAGAGAATCTGCCGATAGGTAAGGAATTGGCAGAGATGATGGAAAAGATACATTCGAGGAAACGCAAATGAAGATTATCGCAGAGAATCTGTCGAAAAGCTACGGTAAACTGACTGCAGTCAACGGTCTCAGTCTTTCGGTCGATGCTGAGATTTACGGATTGCTCGGACCCAACGGTTCTGGGAAGACAACTACAGTCAGTATGCTTACAACACTTCTGAAACCAACATCGGGAACTGCGACCATTTGCGGATATGACATCGCTACACAGCAGAGACAGATCAGGGAATGCATGAGCTACGTTCCCCAGGACATGGCGGTCGACATAAGGCTGACCGGCAGGGAGAATGTGGATTTCTTCGCCAGACTTTACGGAATCAGGGATAAGCACGAACGTAAGAGGAGAGTGGATGAGGCCATTGCCGCCATGGACCTGACTGACCGTGCTGACGACAGGACATCCGGATACTCCGGAGGGATGAGAAGGAGATTGGAATTGGCTCAGGCTTTGGTCCATGAGCCTCAGGTACTTTTCCTGGACGAACCTACGGTAGGATTGGATGTGGCTGCAAGAAGGAACATCTGGGAATATATCGTGAATCTGAAGAATCACGGTGTTACAATCTTTGTGACAACTCATCAGATGGATGAGGCCGAGAGATACTGCGACAGGGTCGGTATCCTGAAGAAGGGAATACTGGTCAACGAAGGTACTCCGGATTCCCTGACATCAAACATGAAATCCGTTATAACGGTGAGGGCGGAAGGTAACGGCGAACTTTCCTCTTTACCGAGGGATACTGAACTCATACGTAACGAGAACGGCGAACTGATGTTCGTCTCCGATGACGGTTCCGATGTCCTTCCGGAGATTATCACTTTACTTACGGACAGGGGATACAAGGTGTTCTCCTCTACCGTCAGGGAACCTACATTGGAGGATGTCTATCTTCAGTCGGTGGGTCATGTGAATTCGGATTCGGATGCATTCGATGCCAAGAAGTTCGAGAACATGATGAGGAGGAGATGAGAGATGTACAGAGTTTTCGCTTACGTCAGAAGGGACCTCATAAGATGGCGCAGAGCACCTATGAACGTTCTTTCAACATTGGCAATGCCCTGTGCATGGCTGATTTTCATGGGACTAGTTATGCCTGTGGAGCATGACGGAAATTACCTTGATTTCGTAACACCCAGTATATTGGTTCTTACCGTTATGACGGCAGGTCTTTCCGGCGGTTCGTCACTGATGTTCGATAAGATGCTGGGATATCTGAATAAATTCCTGGCAGTTCCGGCACCGAGGGAAGCGATTCTTGTAGGAAAGATACTGTTCATCACCGTCAGGGGATTGTTACAGGCAACAGTCATTCTGATAATATCCATACTGATCGGAGCATCTATTCTTTCACCGCTGGCGTATTTAGAGATGTATTTCACGTTGTTCCTGTTCGGAGTGTTCTTCTCCGCTTTGGGAACTACCGTTGCGATGTATCTGAACAACCATGACTCGTATGCGGCATTCCAGTCATTTGTTACAATGCCTCTGTACTTCGCATCCTCAGCTCTCATATCCTATGATCAGATGCCTCAGATACTGTATTACATCGCGAAGGTCAATCCTCTGAGTTATGCGATAGACGCCACAAGGGAAGCTGCAGCAGGAGCGGTACCGGTTACGGCAATGTTGGTGTTACTGGTACTTGCTGCCATCATGACGATTGTATGCAGCCGTAAGTTCAGAAAAGCTACATTGGGATGATCATTTCAGAATGACGCTCTTCACACCGTGGCAGCTTCTGAGCACAGGCAGCTGTTCCGACGGGAACACACCGTCCAATACCATTACCAATCTGGGTTCTCCGTCGTATCCGGGTTCGACGACTACGGCCTGTTTTACGGATATACCTGCACGGTAGACGACCTGTGTAACATCTGAGAGAATACCT
>SUSX01000064.1 GCA_015063195.1 Thermoplasmata archaeon
TCAAGTAAGCTGTCATCATCGCATTGTTCTACAAAGGTGCCTGTTACGATAATGTCAGCACCGGCTTCCCTTGCTGCAGTGGCAGCTTCGGGAGTTCTTATTCCTCCGCCTACGATGAGTGGGATGCTGATTGTTTCTTTAACTGCAGAAATCATTTCAGGAGGTACAGGTTTGTCTGCACCGCTTCCTGCTTCAAGGTATGCGAGTTCCATTCCCATGTATTCGCATGCGAGAGCGTAGGACATTGCAGTTTTCAGATCGTCTCTCTTGATGAGGTTTGCTTTTGAAACCTCACCGACTTTCATACCGGGTTCTACAATCATGTATCCCATTGAGATGGGTTCAACACCCATTTTTTTGATGATGAGACTCGCATAAACCTGTGCACCGATGACCATATTGATGTCAGAGCTGTTGACCACACTCATGTAGTATATTGCGTCGCATTCTTTGGAAAGAGCATGTGGCCCTGCCGGGAAATAAATAACCGGAAGCCCGGTGGCTTTTTTGATTGCGATGGCCGTTTCGTCAAGATTCTCGTTTGTGATTCCTGTCGAACCTCCGATCATAATCGCATCCGTACCTGCATTCTTGCACCTGAGTGCAATTTTTGCTGCCTCTTCAGCACTTTGTTTGTCGGGGTCAAGGAGCGACATGTGAATCGTTCCGGTTTTGATTCTTGACATAATGTATTCTTTTACGGTCATCTGAACACGCTCTGCAATATTCTAATACCTGGAACAGTAGCAAGGTAATTAATGTTACCCAATGACCCCGATACCATTCATATCGATTTTCTGAAAATATGGTAATATCTGGACAATGAACCGTGTACTCTCTGAATGTGTACTGATTCTCTAATCATCGAGTCAGACGAAATCTCGTGAGGCAGGACGACTCCTGCAGCACCGTTGTTCTTCAGTGTTTCATTGAATGCGACCATGGCACGTCTGTAGATGCTGTTGATGTCCTCTCCGCCTGTATGTGTGGATCTTCCGTACGGCGGATCAGTGGCTATGGCATCAACTTCTCCGAAAACACTCTGAATATCGGAAATATCAATCACTGCACTGTCTTTCAAATCTAGTCCGTAATAATCCATGTTCTCCTGTGTTCCGATGATCATGTTTTCATCAAAATCGGAAGCGACAGGTTTCATACCCATGAATGCAGCCTCGATGACAATTCCTCCTGTTCCGCAGAACGGATCCAGGACTGTGTCTCCTCTTTTTACACCTGTGAGGTTAATCAAAGCCCTGGCATACCTGGGATGAAGGGAAATAGGTGAGAAGAACGGCCTTTCACCCACCTTGCGTGTTTCAAAAACATCTCTGTCTATATCATGATCTTTGATGAACATGTGGATCCTGTCACTCATGATCATCTGAACCTCAATATCCGGATTTTTCAGTTTCACATCATTTTTTCTTGATAAAGATGCACCGATCTTGCGGATAAGGTCCTGTGAATCGACATCTTTCATTCTTCCTTCAAAACGTTTTCCTCTGATTGCAAATGTGCCTTCTGGAAGTTCTATGTCATCTATGCAACTCATATCTGACAGATCGAATGAGCAGAGGTGTCTGCCTATGGAATGTGTCAGTGATATCCTGTCTGAGATCTTGGATAGGGCATCCTCTTCGAAAGATGCTATAATGTAGCCAGGACCTTCAGAAACGATATTGAAAGATTCAGTTTCGGCTTCAATACATTTTTTAGCTTCAGCTGAACACATATCTTTATGTTCGCCTGACAGTTCGAAGAAATATGAGGGGCACATTGCCCCTTGATAAGTTTCTAGTCCTTAATACCATCTTCTGTGACCATGAAGACGGCTTCTCCCTCTGGGAGGTTAGGTGAGTCGATGAGTCTTGCAACCCTCTTTCCAGCCTTACCTTTTCTGAGGTAGATACGGAATGTGGCAGTGTGTCCCACAATATGTCCTCCTATGGGCCTTGTAGGGTCTCCGAAGAATGCATCGGGTTTGGCTGCTACCTGGTTGGTAACGACAATGACTGCGTTGTTGAGTGTTGCGAAGTTCAGGAGGTCGTGCATATGCCTGTTGAGTACCTGCTGTCTTTCTGCAAGCGTTCCTCTTCCAACGTATTCTGCCCTGAAGTGAGAAGTAAGCGAGTCAACAATCATCAGTTTGACCTTGTACTGTTGTGCAAGCTCCATCGCTTTGTCAACCAGTAAGATCTGGTGCTGTGAGTTGAATGCTCTGGCTACATGGATTCTTTTCAATGTTTCTGTAGGGTCCACGCCAAGATATTCTGCCATCTGACAGATCCTTTCGGGCCTGAATGTGTTCTCGGAATCGATGATAATTACATCCGAATCCAATCCTCCTCTGTCCTCGGGAAGTGTTGCATTTACTGCCAACTGGAAACAGAGCTGGGTCTTACTGCTTCCGAATTCTCCGAAGAGTTCTACGATAGATTGGCTTTCAAGTCCTCCTGCAAGGAGTTCATCAAATGCTTTGGATCCTGTGGTGAGTTTGACGATTTCTTTACGTCTCTCCATAATGTCCTCACCGGTTTCGAATCCGCCGATATCTGCACAGAGCTTTGCTCCTTCGATTATGTCCATTGCTTTCTTTTCACCTATCTCGCACTTATCCGCGAGGTCTCCGGGTGATGCAACTGCAATGGACAACAAGTCGTTGTAACCCGCTTCACGGAGTTTTTCTGCTATGGCTGGTCCTACTCCTGGTATATCTTCAAGGGTTTTTTCTGCGACCATTGTAATCACCAATCCTACTAATCACACATGATATATAAGGCTCTGAGGGGGAGGTCACCGAATCGCCCGAATCGCCCGAATTGCGATAATATTGTATCAGATTACAGAAATTGTATCCAGCCTTCAAATAATAGCTAACAACCTTTATATTAGGGGTACAGTTTGTCCTTTTCGATGGCAAAGAAAAGAAAGTTGGTTGCCGAAGAGAAGGAACCTGAATTCGAGTTCGTTCCTCCCTCATTCGATGAGAAAGAGTTCATTCTCAAGGATCTCTACGGTACAAGGGTTACTTTGACCGTCACAGTAATAGCAATTGTAGTCGGAATATGCGCCGCATGCCTCAATCAGTTGTGGGCATGGTACGGAGGATTAATCCTTCTCGTAGTCGGAGTACTCGGACTCAAGGAACTTTTGAAGCTCCTCCGTTTCCACGTGGATCTTCTCGAATCCAAATCAATGATTGGTAACTATTTCATGTTCCTGTTGCTGTCATTGGGGGTTTGGATCCTTCTGATCAATCCGCCATTTATGTGATCAGATTTCCCATGGGAATTTGGGATCCAACAATTCTGTGATAAGATCCGGGTTGATGGTGCAGATTTCATCCAAATCCGTGATTATCCTCATGGACTCTTTATCAAACGCCTTTCCGACACTCACGGATTCTTTTTCTCTTTTAATCATTCCCGGAATGTCTCTGAAAGCTCTGTCCGCTATGACATGCCAGCATCCGTCTTCGATGTAAGGGACTTTGTGCATATCATGTGACCATTTTCTCAGGAAATTATCCGATGATTCTGCGGATATCGGCGGCCCGTCACGTTTTTCCAATGATGGGAGAGTATCAGTCTCCGTTTCAAAAGCCATTAGTATTCTGTCTTCAGTGACCGTGTTTACAGCTCTTAGGGAAATGAAACCAAACGTGTCCAACTTCTTAGATATGGAATACTGTGTTTTCCAGGTTTGTGCGTAGATGTTTTCCGGAATCTCGCCCTCAGGCCTGTCGAAGGAGAAGACGGTGATGGAAAGATTGTCCTTTATGATCATCTCCTTCAGTTGGGACGGAGTGTACGGTGTCCTTTTCTCTGGGAAGAAGAACTTCATACTGGGTGATTTCAGATATTCTCTGCATGCTATGATGAATTTGGAAAGAGTATCAAGGTGTACTGCGGATGCGACGTTCCTTTTGGAATCCACAGGGTCGTAGACAACCAGCGGTTCTTTGATGATCGGCCCTTTGTCTACAGGTGCCAGAACCGTACCCTTTTTCCATTTGGATGCTGCCTTCACCGTTTCTATGAAACTTCCGTAATGATATGTGATGACCTCGCAAAGATATCCTGAGAATCCTCTGATGTTGGGTTCAGCACCGTATGCTCTGATGCCTTTCATGAAGCGTTTCATCAGACGCATCTCGTTCCTCAATGTTTCATCACTGTGTTTCAGGATAAAATCAGTATGGAACGGAGTCCTATCAACAGCACTCATGAGGTTCTCTGTAGTATCGTGTTTGTAGCACGGAACCAAATCAACTTCATAACCTTCGAAGGAACCTGTTGTGTAAGGGTGTTCGGCATACATCATCTCTCCGTTGATGATGTCCCTGCCTGCCTGGATGCCGATTCTTTCCAATTCCTTTTTGGGAACATCCTCAGGGAAAAGGATGAACATATCCAGATCTGGGTCGTCAAGGAATGTTCCTTTCGCCACGGATCCGACGGATTTGACCTCTGCCTGTATATTTCTTTCAGAAAGATATTTTTCGACGATAGATTTCAGTTTTTTAGCTGTATCAGTGACTTTTCTGCATTCCTCTTCGGGTGGAACGATGATATTCAGCACTTCAGACTCTATCGACATCGGATGTTGATTGACATCTTTCATAATAAAACATCTCTTCAGGTCACGTGTCTTGTGCAACTTCTTAATCGGTTGTTATTCTTTAGATTTATATCCTAGGAGAGAAATTGATGCCGTATGTGGAAGTGTCCTGACTGTGGCAGCATTGTGTCTGACTCTATGGATTTCTGCACTGGGTGCGGAGCATACTCCAAGAACAGATCCACTCACGTAGATGCATCAGAAATACACGCAGCTAGAACTTCCAATGTTTCTCCGATCATGAAGTATATGGTGATTTTCGTCTCTTTGATGATGATCATGTCTCTTATGGGTATTTTATTCCCTCCGCATCAGCCATCCGATGATGTCAGCTTTAAATCCACATGGACGTCGGACGGAGTGGAGTATTCCTTGGATTTCATGATTCCCGGGGATGTCTACAAGGATGCAACCGGCAGTAAAATATCCAGAGACGGTTCGGTGTACGCAGTTCCAGATCATTCCAAAGGCATCTATTCGCCGGAGGACTTCATAGTCATTGATGAGTTTATGATAGATTTCTGTGAAGCGTTGCATAAGGAATACATCAACAAATCACAGGGTATTACTTCAAACGAAGCATTCACTCAGTATCTTTTGGATTTTGTACAGACTACGGTTGTTT
>SUSX01000065.1 GCA_015063195.1 Thermoplasmata archaeon
TCAAATCAGGGGGATTGCTCGCTTCACTGAAGGATGGGATGCAATGAAGAAGAATATTGCAGTCATACGCGGAGACGGAATAGGTCCTGAAATCATCGAACAGGCAATCTGCGTGTTGGATAAGATTGCAGAGATATACGGTCATGAATTCACATATACCGATGTTGACATGGGCGGATGCTCCATAGACAAGTACGGTGTTCCGCTTACCGACGAGATGTTGCAGAAATGTAACGAATCAGACAGTGTGCTGTTGGGAGCAGTCGGGGGACCGAAATGGGATTCACTTCCGGGAGACATACGCCCTGAGAAGGGGTTACTGAAACTCAGATCCGGAATGGGTGTTTTCAGTAACAACAGGCCTGCAAAAATATGGCCTCAGCTGTCTTCTTCATCGCCGTTGAAGGAATCGATTGTAAAGAACGGAATTGATTTCATCATTGTCAGGGAGCTTATCGGAGGCATATACTTCGGAGATCATATCACCGAAGAGGTCAACGGTGAGAAACAGGCAAAGGATGTGATGGTTTACTCCGAATCAGAAATCAGAAGAATCGGACGTATCGGATTCGAGACTGCAATGAAGAGAAACAAGCGCCTGTGTTCCGTAGAGAAGAGCAATGTATTGGATTCCAGCCGTCTTTGGAAGAAAGTGATTCACGGGCTTGCATCTGAATATCCTGATGTAGAACTCACAGATATGTTGGTTGACAACTGTGCAATGCAGATGGTAAGGAATCCTTCACAGTTCGATGTTATTGTTACGGAGAATATGTTCGGAGATATTCTTTCAGATGAAGCATCCATGATCACAGGATCTATCGGAATGATTCCGTCATCAAGTCTCGGTTCCGGTAAGTGCGGATTGTATGAGCCAATACACGGTTCTGCACCTGATATTGCAGGAAAGGATATAGCAAATCCGATCGGAACAATTCTTTCAGCGGCAATGATGCTCCGTTTCAGTTTTGATATGGAGGAAGAGGCGGACAGGATTGAACTAGCAGTATCCAAAATGTTGGATGACGGATACCGTACCGGGGACATCCTTCCGTCGGAAGAATCGGAGAAGTACACGAGAATCGGATGTACCGAATGCGGACGTCTGATTGTAGAAAATCTGTAAAACTGATTAATTAATGAAGAACAAGGTGTCAATCGACACCTGTTCTTCCATTCTTAATTCTTAAGGCAAGTTATAGGTACAACATACACTCCGTCTTCTCTTTTGTATGCATAACCGTTGCACGTTATCACTGCAAGGAAAGACGGGCCTCCCATAATTTCGAGATCTATTGTGTTTCTTAGTTTGAGAAGATTAGAAGAAGCTTCTTCCACTTTGCTTTGACCCAATTTTACTTCGACGAGTCCCCATCTTCCGTCTTTTAGGTGAATGACTGCATCCGCTTCCATTCCGTTGGAATCTCTGTAATGGTAAACCTGGCCCCCGATTCCCTGCACATAAGTACGCAGATCACGGATGACCAACGACTCAAAGATAAGGCCGTATGTTTCAGGATCATCCATCAAATTGTTCGCAGATGCTCCCAAGAAGTATGCAGCAATCGCAGGATCGCAAAAATGTCTGGTAGGGGATGTACGAATTGTGGCTTTTGACCTAAGCTTAGGGCTCCACGCAGGTAATTCGTATAGAACGTGCAGTTTTTTAAGAGCACTTACATAGTTCTTGACCGTATTGACATGGATTTTAGTCCCTTCGAAATGTTCTATATCTGCTACAATCTTAGTGTCTGTGATTGAAGTGGAAATGTTTCTGGACAATGACCTCATAATCTGAAACATACGCTCGGAATCTTTTTTTATGCCGTCAACCGTGTGAATATCAGATTTTAAAATTGTTTTGCAGTATCCATCAATCTGTTCATATGCAACTTCCGGGTCACTATCTATTGAGTCAGGCCAACCGCCTCTGGTGATTATGTACGCCATTTCCTCAAATGTTGTATCTGATTCGGATCCGATATCTTTGTTTTCAAATAAGTCCGTCAGACTAACACTTCCATCGGAGTCACCCGATTCGAACAAGGACATAGTTCCCATCGTCATTCTTTTGATTCTGCCGGCACCGGAATGTTTTATTTCAGTTTCATCAACCGTCGTAGATCCTGTGAGTACATACAGGCCTTTTTCGGATCTTCTGTCAATATCAAATCGTATAACATCCCATATTCTCGGAATCATCTGCCATTCATCAATCAGGCGAGGATTTTCTCCATCAAGGAGCAATGAAGGTTTGTATTCCATAATCCCTTCGTATTTTGAGAATTCATCTTCGTTTTGAAAATAAATGGCGCTTTTGGAGATATGCTCAGCTGTTGTAGTTTTACCGCACCATTTAGGGCCCTCAATCAATACTGCACCGAATGCTTTCAAATTTCTCTCAAGCTCTTTATCAGCGAGTCTCGGCCTGTACTTCATAATTTGATATATGCTGTATCCAGTATATATTTGATGTGAGAGTTGTGACTGATTTGATGTGAGAGTTGTGACTGATTTGATGTGAGAGTTGTGACTGATTTGATGTGAGAGTTGTGGAAAATTCTAGATTGGAAAAATCAAAAAAGATGGCGAAAGCCATCTGGAAGTATCAATCAGAAGAGTTTCTTTCCGTCTTTGAAAGCATTGCCTACCTTCTCACCAAGTGCGTAATAATCCTTGTTGATAGTGTCATACGTGATAGGGCGCAGCTTTACAGGATCTATCTTTCCGTCTGTCAGAATGCTTTCGTCTGCACAGATATTGATTATTTCACCGATGAGACAGCAGGTTTTGGTATCAAAGCTGATCATTTTGCATTCCACTGCCATGGGAAGTTCCTTGAATAAAGGTGCATCGACAAATTCACTTTTTTCCTCGTGAAGTCCGGATTTTTCCATCTTATCCTTAACATCATTTCCGGAAACTATTCCCACATAATCACATGCAACAACCTGATCCACAGTAGCCATGCTGACGGTGAATGCTTTCCTAGAAAGGATGTTCTCAGCAGTTTTATGTTCGGGATCGAGACAGATGGATATCTGATTCTCTTCGCTGATTCCTCCCCATGCTGCATTCATGGCATTGGGTGAACCGTCCTCGTTATAGGTTCCGATGATGAATACAGGCATCGGATACACTGCAGGTTTGACTCCGAAATTCTTTCTCATATTGTTTCCTCTGTATCGGATATATTGAATTTGGAGATAAAAGGGGAGCGGGGATTCAAATCCCCTGGTTAAGCTTCCACAAGAATTCCCTTCTCGTGATCATAAGTGTACAGTCCGTCGTAAAGTGTGACACCTTCGTGTGCTTTTACAACAAGATCCGTCTTAATGAACTGATCGTAATCGGGATTCTCGATATCAAGGAGTTTTGCTTTGTATTCAAGATAATCAGACATGGATGTCATGTTGCATATGTCCCAATAGTATGATTTGAAGAAGTTCTTCTGTTTTTCAGCGGTCCATCCGCTGCTGTTGTAGTAATCAGCACAAAATTGTGAAACATCATCTACGGTTTTAGGATCCTCAATGAGCATACAGGCCTTGTCCAATGCTTTCAGGACCTTGATAATAGCATCGGATTTCTCATTGTATGCCTCATCAGATACAATAATTACTATGCCGCCCACTACAGAAGCGAAAGATGCAGATCCTGTTGCGATATTATCTTTATCGGATGCAATCTCGACAGTATTTCCGCTGCAGATCATCTGTACTTCGCCTGTAACAAGTGCTGCGGCCTGACTGTCAAACGGGATGTGGACAATTCCCCCGTCTTTATCTATGGTTCTTGTAGTTTTCAATATCTTATATTGTTCTTCAGTAATCTTGCCGTATTCGTACTGATCATACAGGTAAGAGATGTATCCCGAGAAATATGCAGTTGCAGTATCTATTCCGCAATGAACCTTAACACTGCCGTCCGGATTAAAGAAAGTACTTGCATCTTCCAAATCTATGCCGCAGTCCGTACGGTAAGCGAAATCGTTGCTGGATGAGGAGCTTTTGGATGTTTCGACGGTAGCTACTGCATATCCGCCTTCTGAACTTTCAAACAATCTTATGGCAGGGTCTGCACCGACAAGTGTCAGGTCTACACTTCCGTTCAGGAGGGCAGTGGTTGCATTGCCTCCTCCGTCGACATAATTCATCTTGACTTTCACGCCTTCCATATCAAAAAGGCCGTATTCCTCAGCAATCCAGAAAGGTTCATAGCAGTTTTTGGTTCCGCAGGCAATTGTAATGTCTGCATCCGTTCCGTCATCAAGTGAAGAGGCTATAACAGGCACCATGCCTGCAATAGCCAGTACAGATATTGTAATAAATACTGCTACCTTACTGTTCATCACTGATCACATCCATCGGTATGATGGGTCTGACACCTTTTACACATGAACACACTCCCAATTCGGAGAGGATCTCTTTCTTCAAAGCAACTATTTCATCGGAAGTAGGGTTGCGGTTACTGTATTCTGTCAATGACCATTCCCTGTGTATTTTTCCCGGTGATGTGGATAGAAGAATAACTCTCGTCCCCAGCAGAAGTGCTTCATCGATACTGTGGGTAATGAAGATCACAGTTTTCTTGTCATTGTTCCAAATTGAAAGAAGTTCTTTATCCAGGACACTTTTGGTCTGTTCATCCAAACTGGAGAAAGGTTCGTCCATTAAAAGTACATCAGGTTCCATCGCCAATGTTCTGGCTATGGCTACCCTTTGTTTCATTCCGCCCGAAAGGGAATTGGGCATTGCATCTGAGAATTCCGAAAGTCCTACGAGTTTCAGGTATTTTTCGGCAATTACGGTTTTCTCCTGAGAACTGTATTTCTTATTGATTGAGAACTCGACATTCTTCTTCACTGACAGCCATGGAAGAAGGCTGTATTCCTGGAAAACGACTGCTCTTTCCGATGACGGGCCTTTGATAGGATTGCCTCTGTAGAGAAGGTCTCCGCTGAGCGGTTTCTCGAATCCTGCAAGCAGATTGAGGAGTGTGGTCTTTCCGCATCCGGAAGGGCCGAGAATACAGACAAACTCATTCTCCTCTACATCAAGAGAAATATCCTTCAGGACAACTCTTGCTGTGTCCTTCCTCTCATTGTAGTATGCCTTGTATATGTTCTTCATCTGAAGTACGTTCATGATGATTCCCCCACTCCGAGTTTTTTGGAGGCATACGATTCGATGGTCCCGAAGAATACCTTATCAAATCGGAA
>SUSX01000066.1 GCA_015063195.1 Thermoplasmata archaeon
ATCACTTGCAGTGGGTGTAGGTATCCCGATTCCGATTCTGAATGCCGATGTGATCAAGAGAGCAGCGATTTCAGACGAAGACATCTACGCCAACATGATGGATTACAGCATCACAAGCAGAAGCCGTCCCGCTCTTAGGCAGTATTCGTATGCCGAACTAAAGAGAGGAATCATTGAGTACGAGGGACACGGAATAAGAGTTTCACCGCTGTCATCATACAGGAACGCAAGACTCATCGCCAATACTCTGAAGGATTGGATCGAGAAGGGAGAGTTTGAACTCACCGTCCCGTCAGTTAAACTTCCGGAACAGAGTGCAGTCAAACCGCTTGAGATAAGGGAGTGATATCATGGAGAAGAAATTCAAATTCGTATTCAACGAGCATGAGATGCAGGAATCCATCACATACATCCTGGTATCCAAGTATAACATCGAACCCAACATCCTGAAGGCTGAGATGGACGACACAGGCGGAATGATGATCCTCAAGCTGAAAGGGGATGCAGCCAACATCGACAGAGGTATCGAATACGTACGCAGCATCGGTATCGAGGCAATTCAGCTGAATAAGCACATCGTCAGGGACCATGATACATGCATTGACTGCGGATCATGCGTTTCCATCTGTCCTTCAAGGGCGTTCAGCATCGATCCCAACTCCTGGGAGATCCATCTGAACTTCGAGAGATGCATCGCATGCGGTTCATGTCTCAATGCATGCCCGACACATGCAGTCACACTGACCATATGATCGGGAAAACCCATTTCGAGATAGAACAGACGGCCGTGTCCATTGTGTGTGACACGGCCTTTCTCGGTTCTGTGAAGAACGCGATATATGATGCAAGGCAGATAATCGAGGAGAAGATCTTCGACGATTCGTTCTTTGCAATCACTTTTGAACCATATGTCCCCGATAAGAGGGATCATCCTTTGATACAGAGAATGTGTGAAGCATCAGTACTGGCTAATGTCGGACCGATGGCTTCCGTCGCAGGTGCCGTATCCGAATATGCTGTGAATAAAGCAGTGGAGGACGGATGCAGACACATCATAGTCGAGAACGGCGGCGATATAGCGATGTACACATCGAATGATACTGTACTGGGTATCTATTCCGGAGATGACAGGTTCCGCAATACAGGATTGACAATCCCGGCAACCGGGAAGGTTACAGGCATCTGTTCTTCATCGGGGAAGATAGGTCCGTCCGTATCCTTCGGAAACAGCGGAATCTGTACCGTATTCTCAGACAATGTCATTCTGGCGGATGCATGTGCCACGGCACTGGGTAATATGGTCAGAACGGGTACGTCGGAAGAGATGTCAGATTCATGTGAATCCATATGTTCCGTTGAAGGCGTTGACGGATGCATGTGTGTCGCAAACGGACTTGTGGCTATGTGCGGTTCCGTTCCCAGACTTACATCCGCGGTTTTCGAAGATTCCGATATAACGTCGGTACGCTTCTGACACGTGCGTGCGCTCACGATATTTTATAATATAGGAGTACATCAGCGGTACTCAGAGGTAAGCAAATGACCCTCAAGATGGCAGTACCGAACAAGGGAAGACTCAATGAGAGAGCAGTGGAGCTCCTTACCAAATCCGGGTTGGATCTCGGAGAGAGCTGGGGAAGGAAACTCTACGTCGCAGTGAAGAACAAGGACATCGAGATCATATTTGTCCGCGCACAGGATATTCCTGTCTTCGTCCATTCAGGAGCAGTGGATATCGGAATCACCGGCCAGGATCAGATTGCGAACGCAGACGTCGATGTCGAAGAGATAAAGAAGCTCGAGTTTGGACATTGCCGCCTTTCGGTTGCCGTACCTGAAGCATCAGGAATCAAATCAGTATCGGACATCCCCGACGGAAGCCGCGTAGCAACATCTTTCGGAACAGTTGCAAAGAAATTCTTCGATTCACACGGAAAGAAGGTTGACATTATCCCCGTAACGGGAGCGGCAGAGATCATGCCTTACATGGGAGTTTCCGATTTCATTGTGGACCTTGTTTCAAGCGGTTCCACACTCAAGACAAACCGTCTCATCGAAATCCAGACTATCCTCGAATCACAGGCGGTCATTATCGCCAACAGGGATTCACTTTCCAGGAATCAGAATGACATCTCCAACATTGTCAATGCCATCGGCAGTGTTATGAACGCTGAGCAGAAGAAGTACCTCATGGCTGTAATTCCTGTTGAGAAGATTGAGGAAATTCAGCAGATATTCCCCGGTCTCGCAGGACCTACCATCATGAACATCGCAGGTCATCCTGATAAGGTGGCCATTCACGTTGTCATCGGAAAGAACGAGATTTACGATGCAGTCAATGACATCAAGAAGCTCGGAGGAGAAGGAGTACTCACTCTGAACATCGACGGATTGGTGGATTGAGATGGTTTCAAGGGACATCATGAGGTCCACAACCAGGGACTTCCAGATGTATTACAATCCTGAGCTTCACAATGAGGTGAGGCTCGACACCAACACTAATGTGTTGGGAGACAACCCTGCAGCATCCAAATTCCTGAAGAATATCGATATCGAGATCAACGGATATCCTAACACTTATTCAAACAATCTCAGGGATGCACTGGCAGAGCTGTATGATTTGGAACGCTCCAATTTCGTTGTCGGATCCGGATCCGATGAAATGTTGGATGTTTCCTTTAAGACATTCACCGAATGGGGAGATAACTGTGTCTCACCTGTTCCTTCGTACACATTGTACGATTATTTCGTGGAGATGAACGGCGGAAAGGCCATCGGTGTCGACCTCACAGAGGAGTTCCAGCTTGATGTTGACGCAATGCTGAAGCCTGAGGCAAAGATCATAATCATGCCTTCACCGAACAACCCCACCGGTAACAGTTTCAAATCAAAGGATATTGAAGAGATTCTTAACCGTTCTAAGGGAATTGTGATTGTAGATGAAGCATACGGTGAGTATGCCGATGAGTCCATGGTATCCCGTGTCAACGAATTTGAGAATCTCATCGTTCTCAGAACATTCTCCAAGGCATATGCAATGGCAGGACTGAGGGTCGGATATGCAGTCGCTTCAAAACCGATAGCGGATATGATGAACTGTGTAAAGATCCCCTACTCACTGAATGCAATCAGTGAATGGGCAGCCGTTGCAGCCGTTAAGGATCAGGAATTCATCAGAAGAAGTGTTGAGATGGTAAGGGCTGAGAGACCGTACCTTGCAGACGGTCTCAGGAAACTGGGATTCGAACCCTTCCCTTCCGATTCAAACTTCATCATGGCCAAAGCTCCTGTCGACCACGCTATGTTGGTTTCCCAACTGAAAGCAAAAGGTGTAATGATCAGGGATTTCGGTTCAAAGAGGAGAACCGAGAACTGCATCAGGACAACCGTCGGTACAAGGGAACTGAACGACCTCCTTCTTTCGAAAATTGAGGAGGTCCTCAGGGAATGCTGAACATCTCACTGGCAGATTACGGAGTAGGGAATCTTCATTCCTTAAAGAAAGCGTTGGAAATGTGCAATGCCAACGTTACCGTCGTTACCGACATGAAATATCTGCTCGATGCGGAATGTATCGCATTCCCCGGTGTCGGAGCATTCGATAAGACCATGGAGAAACTCACCCCGTACAGGGATGATATATGCGACGTTCTTTCAAACGGAACTCCTGCAATAGGAATCTGTATCGGAACACAGATTCTCTTCAACGGAAGCGAGGAAGGTGTCACTCCCGGTTTGGGATTCATTAACGGTGATGTCGTAAAACTCAAAGCAAAATGCATCCCGCATATGGGATGGAACCATGTGGAATCACAGAGTGAACTGATGGAAGGTGTCGATAACAGATACTTCTACTTCGCACATTCATTCCACTGTCTCCCTTCGGATGCATTAGCCGTACTGGGAATGACGGAATATGAATCACTGGAATTCCCGGTTTTGTTCAGAAAAAATAACTTTATAGGTTCACAGTTCCATCCTGAGAAGAGCAGCGTATCAGGATTGAAATTCCTTTCAAATTTTGTCAAGTTCGCAGAGGGTTGTTTATGAAGATTATACCTGCAATCGATATGATGGATCACCAGGTCGTCCAGTTGGTGGGCGGAGTTCCAGGTACAGAGAAGATCAAGCTCCCGAATCCCGTTGATGTTGCCATGTCGTGGGTGGACAAGGGTGCGAAATATCTGCACCTTGTGGATCTTGATGCAGCCTTCGGAAATGAGGATAATCTGGATACGATCCGTGAGATCGCATCGGTTTCAAGTGTTCCTGTAGAGGTCGGAGGAGGAATCAAGAAGGAATCCACCATCAGACGTCTTCTCGATGCAGGTGTCGACAGAGTCATCGTCGGAACAAGAGCAATCAATGACACCGAATGGCTGTCGGAGATGAGTCTCACCTTCCCTGACAGGTTGGTATTGGCATTGGATACCAAAGGCGGACAGATTACAGTCAAAGGATGGCAGGAGAATGCCGAGATAACCCTCGACAGGATGATGTACATAATCAAGGAACTTCCGTTGGCAGCAGTCCTTAACACGAACGTGGATGTGGAAGGACAGGGAAAAGGAATCGATGAGAAATGGGTTTCAGAATTCTCTGCAAAATGTCCTCACAAGATCATCGCATCCGGAGGAGTCACATCACAGGAAGACGCAAAGATCCTTTCCGGATACGGAATCGAGAGTGCCGTTGTCGGTGTTTCCATCTATACAGGACTCATGGAACCCTGGAACTGGGATACGCCTTGGGAGGCATAAATGTCATCCCACAAGATGCCCTGTGAGATTGTCGTGTTCGATCTGCTACCTACAGCAAGGGGCGCTATTGCAAAAGAACTCGTTGATAAGTACGGATATACGCAGTCAGCGGTTGCCAAGATTTTCGGAATCACTTCAGCAGCAATATCGCAGTATCTCAAGGGACTGAGAGGCGGCAATCCGTATATCGATAACAGCAGATACAGGGATCAGTTCTATGAACATATCGCTTTGATCTCCAAGAATCTTTCAGAGGGTGGGGACATATCTGTGGAACTGTGCAGTCTCTGCAGTTTCTTCAAGAAATCCGGAATGATTGATGAAGTGTATGCAAATCAGGGATCCCTTACTCCGTTGTCAAAATGCATGGAATGTCCCAGGAACAACATAAAAGGTGTTCAGTCCCTGCAGTAACTCTCTGAGAATATCTCGAGAAT
>SUSX01000067.1 GCA_015063195.1 Thermoplasmata archaeon
CTTGCCTTCTTCGCCAGAACCTTCGATCTCCACATTAACACTGTCACTACCAATGAACAATGGATAATGTGTATTGTTGATGATCTGACAATCATTCAGATATACGGTAGCATTCTTACCACAGTTAGATATATCCAACGTACGGGAATAATTACCTCCGGTTTCCAATACTATATTGTTTATTGTGACACTGCCACCTAATTCTTGGATACTCAAAAGCTTCCAGGGGTTTTCCTTTGAACTGGTCATGTCTTCAGTTGTGCAGATAGACATACCGTTACCGTCAAGTATCATAGAATATCTGATGATAATTGACTCTGTTATGACAATGTTGTCTTCAAGACGGATCATAGCCTCTTTTTCATCCAGGGCTTCCGTCAATTCCATATAGGTATCTACCAACGCGTATCCGTCATCACTGAGTGTATAGCTTGGCTTTGTATTTTGTTCCTCACCACCAGAAACTTCCGATTCACCAGTAGCATATGAGTTTTCAGACTCAAAAGATACAATTGCGAAAGGTACAGCCAACATCAGGAATGCTACAAGGATTCCGGCGAACAGGAATGTTCTTTTGTTCTTCATAATTTTCACCTCCTTCGGAACACAGAAAACATACGGAATCCCGACGGATTTATCAGAGGGAATTCTCTGTTCTTTTCCGTCTTCTCATACCTTCTTGTTCTTATGTTCCGTTTTCAGTTTCTTTCTATGATCTGTTCCTTTCTGAAATCCGAATTACAGCGAAACGAGGATTGTTTTCTCAACCCTACACTTCCATTATTCTTCCCGATCCCCTTTTCCCGGTTCATGTCCGTGTTTCGGATGCTTCTGAACAGAAAAAGAGGTGTTTCCCTCCCCTCCGTCCTCCTGTTCCCAGGGAACGGAGGGGAGGGGAGAGATGAGGAAAATGAAAGGGAAAGGGTGATTCATCCCCTTTTTTAGAGAGGATGGATCATCCTTATGTTTCGTTTCTTTCGGATCTCAGACTTTCCTGTCTCATTCCTTCTTGAACTTCACTGCATAAACGAATGCGAGAAGTGCAAGAACTACGATGACGATTCCGAGGATGAGGACATCCATGCTGAGGTCGTTGGAGCTGTCTGCAACTGCACCTGTCTCTGTGACCTTCTCTGTGTAGTATGCGTATACTTCACAGGGTCCGTTGACTGTGTATGTTGCGTTGACGTCATCTGAGACCTTCTCACCGTTGACGTACCATCCGTCAAATACGAATGTCTGGTATGCAACGTTGTTGACATCCATCTGGATGCTGACAGCATTCTTTGCGCTGAGGACAATCTTTGAACCGATGACGGCTGTGTCTGCTCCGTAGATTACATAGTAATCTGCGAAGAGAGCATCAGTCTTGTCACTGACGAGTGTTCCGGGAACGATGATGTCGTTCTGGACCGCCTTGAGGTCGATCGCCTGCTGGAAGGTCTTTCCGCTTGCAGTGATGGTCATGACGATCTCGTCTCCGTCGGAAGCGTCGACGATCAATACGTACTTTCCATCATTGACCTGCACATTGAGACTCTTTACGAATGCTCCATCTTTGTAGACTGCGGCTTCCACATCGTCAGAGGGTGCTGAGCCTGTGATGTAGGATTCGTCGAGAACGATCTCGGGTGTTGATGAGGAGCCTCCTGCTACAGAAGAAGTTGTGGCCCTTGAAGCAGTATTAATCGTAGCCTCATACTTCTCAACCTTGTCCACATCGACGATGATCTTGTAGCTTCCATCTGCAGCCATGTCTGAAGTATCATCATCCATGTCATTGCTCACATATTTAGCCGTCACAGTTCCTGTGAATCCAGTGAAATCATTGTATCCGTTGGCGAAAGTGACCTTTCCGGAGACTGTTTCTTCATTGGCGAGGAGGAGTCCGTCGACCACTGAGATCTTTCCGTCGTTTACGTCTGAGTCTCCAAATGTATACTTCTCACCAGTTTCAGGTGTTACCGTGAATTCATAGGATTTTCCATCAACCGCGAAATATTCCACGACATTGTTGGTTGCAGCAATGTCATTGTATACAAGGGCTGCTCCTACTTCGTAAATATCAACAGTGTCAACGACCTCAACATTCCTAAACATCTTACCGTTCGCTTCCGCTGCGGTGACTTCAACGAAGCTACCGATTGCAGGAACTGTTACCTGGTAGTTCTCGAAGACATAGAGTTCGGTCTGTGAGAAGTAGTCCTTATATTCCGATCCGAGTCCATTCTTAACTGCAAGTTTTCCTTCAGCAGGTACTGTCATCAGGAGAGTATTCTTTCCAGTCTCGATATCATAATCGTCTGAAGCAAAGTATATTTCATTACCCAAAGAATAATTGTTCACATCGTTGACATTGTATACATCAAATCCGACATTGCAATAATCCCAAATCTTTCCTTCTGAATCGGTGACGTTGACCGTGTATGTTGCCTGGTCCGATACGAAGTCGATCTTTTTGGATGAGATCATCGATTCTGTCATCTTTGCATAGTTGTTGAATGTCCTATCAGTGAATCCAGTGAGTGTAAATGTGCTGTTCTCGACGGGTTCAAGGATGACCTTTCCGTCTACAACCCTCTCTTCATTGACTGTAGCATTCGTGTACTTGATGGCCTTTCCGTCAGCATCCGTGAATGTGACCGAGAATGTGGTCTCATCTGCATAGAACGATTTCACCTTCTCACCCCCATCCAATGCTTTTACAACATCGAAGGAATATGAGGAATTGTTGGATGTGATTTCTATCTGTGAATTTGCATTCAATTTATAGTATGAGTTGAACGCGAATGTACCATCCTTGTTGACAACTCCTGTAACTTTTGGAGAAGAGTTTGAATTTCCGTCAATGTACAAGGTCACTTCGGATCCACCCAGTGTCTTGATCACGGTCTTCTCATCCGCCTCATAGACCGTTCCGGAAATGGAATCTGCATAAGCTGTAATCTTTGTGATCGAACCTGTCGTAGCCAACACATTCACTGGATCGAAGATGTAAGACTGATTTTGAGTGTTGAACTCTGTGCTAATGTCCACAGCAAGGACTGTATTCTTCGTCGTTGAAATAGTCTGATTGCCTATGACTCCAATGAAATAGTAATGTTCCTTATTCTGATCGAAACTTAATTTCACAACTTTTGTTCCATCTCCGAATACCTTCACTCCGTTGTTAAGGATAGCCTCATGTTTCTTTACATATACATCCTTATTTTCTGCAGGAACCAGGGTCTTTCCGCTTGCATCCACGATCTCGACCACATTGTATGTGTCCAAGACCTTGACAGCAGAAGTGATCGAACTTATTGCTATGGGAGACAATGGTGTAGAATCCTTATCGTTTGCAAATGTCCTTCCAGTCATATCGAAAACAACATATGTGCTGGATAGATCGACATTGCCGGGGAATTCCAAAGTAGCGATTCCGTTCGTAGTGCTACTCTTTCCAGAGCCTGATGTAGACCATGCCTCTGTCGTTTCACTATATGTAGCGTAGTGGATCGAAACTCCTGAGAGGGGCTTTCCATCATAATCCTGGAAACTAATCTCCACTTTCTTATCTTTCATTTTGAAGTTATCCACAGTAAGCGTGCTTGATGATGCCTGCACCTGTACGGATTCGACATCATACTTGTATGCGGTATCAGGCGTGATCTTCACTACCTGATCCTTCGGGACCATGAATGAATATGCTCCACCGTTGCCAGTGGCCACGACGCCGCTCTTCAAACCGAAGATATCGGAACCTTCAACCGTCAAGTTGACCTTGGAGACCCCTATCGTAGCGTCGGACCTGACGACATTTCCTGTGACCTTGACATATCCGGTCGGATCTACGGCTATTGAAGAATCTGTAACCGCTGTCGTAGGCATACTCTGTTCCGTGTTCTCCTTGACGAAGTCCCCTGACTCATATTTCAGCTGGTACTTTGCGCTGGAAGCATCGTTCTCATAGAACATTCCAAATGTTCCGTTCTTTACAGAGGATGTGTATGTATCTATGACAGTTCCGTCGGATTTCTTGAGTGAAAGTTTCACCGTTCCTTCCTGAGCACCAATATCGCCCATCTTTACGGTACCGCCGATATAATTCTTCTGCGTGTATGTGACTGTAGTCACATCAGTTTTTGAGATAGTTTTTTCGCCGCCATCCACAGAACCATAGATTCCAGTAAATTTGACATTCATAGTCCTGCTGTCAGTACCTTCAACGGCGGCAGCATCGGTGAACACGATGTATTTTTCCTTGTTTTCATCATTGACAGTCACGCTCTCCTCTGAAACCACAATCTTACTTCCAGATTCATCCATCTTTATAGTGTCTTCAACGACCTGCTTTCCATTAGCATAGGGGGATGCACTAATTTTGAAAACATACTCTGTGGGGGATTTGATAACCCAATTATTGGTTCCGGGAGCAACACTCTTATTAGACTGCACATCATTGACTGCAAAACCAGGAATCTCAGCTCCAAGAACGAATGATTTTCCATCGGAAGCTGTGAGTCCTGCGGGGACATACAATACGAACGATCCTTCAGAGGAGGTTGTGGAATATCCGGTGGTGTTGTACTCGGGCGTCGCTCCGGTTGTCATCTCATAAAGCGCAACAGTGACGTCCTTTCCGTATGTCCCGCCGTTTTTGTATTTCAGGGATCCGCTGATTGTCTTGTAACCTGCGATGAAGTCGACATCGGATATCTCCTTTGCTCCGTCCATCACAACGTTCGTATAGGTAAGGGCGGGGTCGGATGTCCAAAGGCCATAAGCTCCATTGGCAACCTCATTACCTGAACCATCAACGATCTTCTTCGATGTCGCATTCAGTTTAACCGTGACATTGGAAATGACTGTGTCCTTCGGTACATATACTTCCTGTTCGTAGGAAGATCCCGATGAATATACCTTGTAGTTTTCAGAACCTACAGTAATCTGGAGCTCTATCTTGTCTATACCAACATTTCCTGTGGAATCAAAGACTTTTCCAGAAACGGTAAGTGATACGGCATCGCTGGGATCCGTTACAACGGCCTGTACATCCTCGTTTCCAACAACAGGAACAACACAGACCGTAATCATCAAAGCCACTGCAAACAGTGCAGCGAACTTTGTCTTAATCTTTCCGT
>SUSX01000068.1 GCA_015063195.1 Thermoplasmata archaeon
GGAAGACCGAGATTACGTTCGAGAAGGAATTTACATACTTTCCATAATCTGTTGTAGACTTCACGGCAGACTTCAAGAAACAGTAGTAATTTCTTTTCCTGTTCTTTGTTAGGGTAAAGAGCATACTCTGTTGTTCTTGCGAAATATCCTTCATCAGAGTCCCTGATAGAATCGTCTGAGATAACAGAATATGTACATTCTTTTCTGAAACTGTGAAAGCTATCTTTTCCCATCTTGTTTTGTTGATTGTTGATTATCTTATATTAATCTCTGAGGGGGAGGTCTCCGAATCGCCCGAATTTCCCGAATCGGAGAGGGATTGATAATTGTTCATCATAATAGTGTCCTGACTGATCTCTGAAGAGAAAAATACCCTTCCACTCAAATTATAACAGAGCCAATAATATTATAATTACCGTATCTCCTCGATACGTACTTCGCTATTTGATCCCCAAATACCTGATACAGCTCACCGTTAGGGATACCAACCTCATATCCTAATTCGAAAGGGACTACGTTGAGATAACCCGACATTACCATGACAGAATATATGTCGCCAGGAATACTGTTGAGCTCCTCGAATGTGATAGTGGAATCTATTGACTTTTTAATCGATTTCCCCTGTGACAGCGTCATCAATTCTTCATATACCCACTCATCGGCACATTCCAGCAACGTGTTGATGATAGAATTTCCGCTGGTTTCCGCCCAATATGCCTGTGGCCTGAACCCTTCATCTATGTAATTCAGGACACTCCAGGGATTATATACCTCGGCACTTCCGAATCTGTACCCTTCATACCATTCCTTGGCTTCCAAATGCTTCTCAGGGCGGCCGTATTCTTCACATATTGCTTTGACCTCATCATCGGTGAAACCGAACATTTCGCCGTATTTCGAGCTGAATATATTATTGACTTTGATGTTGTTCAATCCAGAGAATATGCTGTTCCTGCCAACCTGCATTATGCTCATAACAACACCGAACATGAGAGATTCGTTGCCCTTCAATGCGCATGAGAGCATACCTCTTATGACATCCACAACATCATTCTGAAGGTTCTTGTCGTTTATATGGTGGACTGGATTGTCATATTCATCGAGAAGAATGATGACCTTCGTACCGTGGTATGCATATAACATATCAGACAGCATGTTCAAAGAATTCATCAATACAGATACACTTGTTGTACCGGAAATGATTGTATCAAAATCAGTCTTGAAAATCTCATCTATATCATCGGATTCCTTAAGATATTCATACTCTGAATACAGATCTGTCATTTTAATAGACAGTCTTTTGATGAACAGTTCATAACTGTCTGCATCAAGATTTTTGAAATCAAAATAAATGACAGGATACGCATTCTTATGTTCCTGGCACTCTTTACATTCAGAGATTTTTAATCCATCGAACCATTTGTTGTCCTTGGGATATTTGATGTTGAAGAAGGCATCCAACATACTGAGATTTAGAGATTTACCGAAACGTCTCGGTCTGAGGAACAGATAGCATTCTGTCCCTTCTGACAGAATCTGCGATATCATGCCCGTCTTATCAACATACAGACGGTTCAGTTCCCTTATCTCTTTGAAATCCTGAACGCCTATCGGCAAAGTTCGAGTCGTCTTCACTGTGCCATATATCTCGGAAACTCATATTCAATCCTTACCACAAATTTACTAAATGATATCACATCAAATCAACTGACCGTTTACATATGAAAAACCGCTCTTTGAACTCTTCAATATAAATATTGGATTATATTCCAAAAATTTATTGGATTGTCATCCAAAAAATAACAACATTAAAATCCAATAATTGCATATATGCACACATGGCCAACAGACAGATTCTGCGTACAGACTATATCTCGGAACTGGATTCTTTCAGGAAGGATCGGGATCTGATCAAAGTCATCACGGGAGTCCGCAGATGCGGTAAATCAGAACTGATGAAACAATTCAGACAACATCTGATGAACAACGGAGTGCCGGAATCTGAGATTATATACATTGATCTGGAATTCGACAGATACAGGGTAGACTCCGAAAGAATGCTCTATGATACAATCAAAAGAAGGGCACAGAAAGAAGGTACCTACCTTCTGATAGATGAGGTCCAACTGATCCACGGTTGGGAAAGAGTGATTACCACTGTCAAAAATGAACTGAAGGCCAACATCTACATCACTGGATCCAATTCGAAAGTTCTGTCGAATGAACTTGCCACACACCTAACCGGACGTTTTGTTACAATCCATGTGATGCCGCTCTCATTCAGGGAATACATAGATATGTATCCAATCGACGACAGCAACGGATATACTCAGAGACTGCAGAGATATCTCATGTGGGGCGGAATGCCTATTATCGATGCTGACGACAGCCCGGCTAAAAACACTGCCGTTTTAAGAGCAGTATTTGATTCAATTGTGAACAATGACATCCGCAGAAGAATTGAGATAGATCAGTCCATTCTGGAAAATCTCACCACATTCATGATGTCCAATGTAGGCAACCTTACTTCCAGTAACAGGATCAGAGAGGGAGCATACCTCGGCGATCCCCGTACTGCCGAGAAATACCTCGATGAATTGGAAAAATGCTATCTATTCTACAAAGCGGACAGATACGATATCCTCGGTGCCAAACATCTGAGAACCAATGCGAAATTCTATCCGGTGGACATGGGACTGATGAACAGCATCCTGTACGGACATGAGATCGATGAATCTGCATCGCTGGAATGTGCAGTCTTCCTCGAACTGAAAAGACGCGGATATTCGGTATCAGTAGGATCGTTCAAAAACAAAGAAATTGACTTCACCGCGTGGAAACCGAATTCAGACCCGGAGTTCTTCCAGGTCGCGGTGAATCTGAACGATCCGAGAACACTTGCACGTGAGCTGGATTCCTTCAGAAAGATGGATGTAAAATACAGGAAAGTCCTGATAACCATGGACAGAGACATTTATGATGTTCCCGACGGTGTCGAAGTTATCCATGCTGTCGACTGGCTTCTTCGTGATTATTGATTCTGTAAGTGCCAGTAAAGTAAAAACAGACTTCCGGAGCCCTGAGGCTCCCGGAAGTCATTCTTGTGTTTATTCGGTGTTCTCTTCCGTTGTCGCAGAAGGATTCTCATCAACGGGAACATCCGCCGGAATCTCAGGTTCCTCTTCCTGAGCCTGAACGGGCTGCAGTGCGATGACCTTATCGTCATCGTGGAGGTTCATGATCCTCACACCTGCCGCGTTACGTCCGGTGACCCTGATATCGGATACCCTGATACGGATTATCTTTCCGTACTGACTTGTGACGATCAGCTCATCTTCGGGACTGACCTTCTTCACAGCCACTACGGAACCGTTCCTCTCAGTAGTCTTTATGGTAATGACACCCTTACCTCCGCGGTGTACCATACGGTAATCGTCCACCTGTGAGATCTTACCGTATCCGTTCTCGGATACTGTGAGAAGCATATCCCCGTCCTTGACCACGGCCATGGATACCACGCAGTCGCCTTCTCCGAGCCTTACTCCTCTGACACCTGCAGTGTCCCTTCCCATCGTCCTTGCTTCCTTCTCATCGAACCTGACGGCAAGACCGTTCTTAGTTGCGATGATGACCTGGTTCTCACCGTCGGTAATCTGGGTCTCCACAAGCTCATCGTTCTCGTCCAGTTTGATGGCCTTGATTCCGCGCTGCCTGACGTTCTTGAATGCAGCCATAGAGGTCTTCTTGACGGTACCGTTCCTTGTACAGAACACCACGTTCTTGTCCTCAGGGAAGTCGCCGGATGTGATGACTGAAACAACCTTCTCTCCGTCCTGCAGATCCGAAAGCATGTTGACCAACGGCTTTCCTTTGGACTGCCTGCTTCCTTCAGGGATCCTGTATCCCTTCAGCCACAGCAGCCTTCCCATGTTGGTGATGAACATGATGTAATCATGTGAAGACGTAACGAACATGTTGACCACGGTATCCTCTTCCTTGGTCTGCATTCCCACGAGTCCTACTCCTCCGCGTCCCTGCTGTTTGTATGTCCTCAGCGGGATACGTTTGATGTAACCGTCTTCAGTGATGGTGATGACCACATCCTCCTTCGGAATCAGATCCTCTTCATCAGTATCCAACGGGTTGGGGTCGATTTCGGTACGCCTGTCGTCACCGTATGCCTCCTTCATCTCCGTCAGTTCTGTCTTGATGATGTTGAAAATACGTCCCTCGTTTGCAAGGATGTCCCTGAGGTCCTCCATGAGCCTGATGAGTTCCGCATATTCCTCCTTGAGTGTGGTAATCTCCAATCCTGTGAGTTTCTGGAGCCTCATGTCAAGGATTGCTTTGGCCTGCTCCTCATCGATGGAAAGCAGATCCTGAAGACCCAGGTTTGCAGCCTCTCCGTCAGTGGATGCCCTGATGAGCTCGATGACCTCATCCAACATGTTGAATGCCGCCATCAGTGCCTCCAGGATGTGATGCCTCTTCTCCGCTGCCTTGAGGTCGTACTCCGTCCTCCTGTAGACGACCGACTTCCTGTGAAGGATGTACTGCTCGATCATCGCCTTCAGCGTAAGAATCTGTGGCTTTCCGTCCACCAATGCAAGGTTGATGACACCGAAGGTCTCCTGCATCTGGGTATGTTTGAACAGGTTCTCAAGAACAACGGATTCGATGGCATCCTTGTGTATGTCGATGACAATACGCATTCCGTTCCTGTCCGATTCATCCCTCAGATCGGTGATTCCCTCGATCTCCTTGTTCTTCACCCTCTCTGCGATCTGTTCTATCAAACGGGCTTTGTTGACCTGGTACGGGATCTCATCTACGATGATCATGGACTTTCCGTTAGCTTTGGTCTCCAAATGGGTCTTGGCCCTCACCTTGATCTTTCCGCGTCCGGTGTTGTATGCGGAAACGATTCCTGCCAATCCGTAGATCACACCTCCTGTAGGGAAATCGGGACCTTTGACGAATTCCATGAGATCCGATGTCTCCGCCTCGGGGTTGTCTATGGTGTAGTTGATGGCATCGACCACTTCGCAGAAGTTGTGCGGAGGCATGTTGGTTGCCATACCC
>SUSX01000009.1 GCA_015063195.1 Thermoplasmata archaeon
AATACCATTGCCATTCCGTGCTCGTTGACAGCGTCGATTACTTCCTGGTCCCTGATTGATCCTCCGGGCTGAATAATCGCAGTGACTCCTGCCTTTGCTGCCTCGTCCACTCCGTCTCTGAAGGGGAAGAATGCATCAGAAGCCATTACACAACCCTCTGTAGGCTCGTTTGCCTTCATGGTTGCAATCTTGGCAGAATCGACACGGCTCATCTGTCCTGCACCGATACCGACTGCACGCTCGCCCTTGACATAAACGACACAGTTGGATGTTACATGTTTTGCAAGCTTCCATGCGAAGAGCATTGCATCAATCTCTTCCTCTGTAGGCTGCCTCTCGGAGATTACCTGAAGGTTGTCCCTGCTTACGGGTACGTCCTCGTCTGTCTGTACGAGGAGTCCTCCCTGGACCTTCTTCATCTTGTATTCCCTTACTCTCTCTGAGGGACCGATTGTGCATCCTGTTCTCATGAGGCGGATGTTCTTCTTCTTGATCAGGAGCTCGTATGCATCGTCATCAAAGTCCGGTGCGACTACAACTTCTACGAAGTACTTTGCAATCTCCTCTGCGACCTGAAGGTTACAGGGGCGGTTGATACAGATTACACATCCGAATGCGGAAAGGGGATCGACTGCGTATGCAGTGACGAATGCATCGTAGATTGTGTCAGCACTTGCAAGACCGCAGGGGTTTGTGTGCTTCATGATGACTGCTGTAGGTTTCTCGAAGTCCATGGCGATATCCAATGCCTTGTCCATATCGAGGATGTTATTGTATGAGAGTTCCTTTCCGTGAAGCTGCTCCATCTTTGCGACAGTTGGGCCTTTGGTGAAGGGATCCATATAGAATGCTGCTGCCTGATTGGGATTCTCTCCGTACCTGAGGTCCATGACCTTCTCGGTGGGAACGGGAAATGATTCCGGGAATCCTTCACAGAATCTCTTGTTCATCTGGTTGGCAATCATGTTGTCGTAGTTTGCCGTGGTGATGAACGCTTCTGCCATAAGTTCTGAGAGAAGCTCCTTGGAGATTCCGTCTGCCCTCATCTGTTCCAAAACAGGTGCGTACTGCTTAGGTGATGTGATTACTGCTACAGACTCGTAGTTCTTGGCTGCAGCACGGATCATGCTGGGTCCGCCGATGTCGATGTTCTCGACAATGTTCTCGAGATCGTTCTCATCTTTCAGAACGGTCTGTTTGAACGGATACAGGTTGATTACGACCATGTCGATAGTACCTATTCCCTTCTCGGCGATTGCATCCATGTGGTCTTTGATATCTCTCCTTGCAAGGATTCCTGCGTGAATCTTGGGGTGGAGTGTCTTAACACGTCCGTCCAACATCTCAGGGAATCCTGTGATCTCTGAGACTTCCTTAACTGCGATTCCGTTCTCGCTGAGAAGTCTGTAGGTTCCGCCTGTGGAGATAATCTCTACACCCAATGCTGCCAATTCCTTTGCAAAATCAACAATGCCTTCCTTATCGGAAACACTGATTAATGCCCTCTTTACAGTTAACATCAAACTCTCCCTCTAGAGGCATACAATCAACGTATGCATACAGGGAATGAAGAGGTCGGTTTTAAATCTGTCCATTGGGACTTTTGTCCGATTGGAGACATATCTCCAACTCTGCACATAATTAATGAGAATCTTAAGATACCATATTAATCCCTATAACAATACGGGTACGTGGAATCAAATCTCCGTGAACAATTGGAATTCATCACAAAGACCATCAGGACGTCTGCTCAGCTGTATCTGAAAGAATCAGATTCTGTCGAAACTAAAGAGAATGATGTGGGATCGTACGACATCGTTACTGATGTGGACGTCATTATTGAGGACTACATAATCTCTGAAATCTCCAGAAAATATCCTAATGACAGAATTATCTGCGAAGAGAGGAACAACGATGTACTCACCGATGAAAGGACCTGGGTATTGGATCCGATAGACGGTACGATAAATTTCCACAGAGGAATTCCTGCATACGGAATCCAGGCCGCACTGCTCATTGACAGGGAGCCTGTCCTCTCCGTCATATACATTCCATCGGAGGATTCCGTTTTCTCGGCCGTTAAAGGTCTGGGAGCTTTTGTGAATGACAAACCTCTGCATCCGAAAAGAGTTGCTGGATCATTGAAAGAAAGCATAATCTCCCTATGTGATTTCAGCAGGAAAAACAGTGCATACAGAGATGCACTTTCCGACATGATATCACTGATGTACAACAAGGTTGCAAGAATCAAGATGGTCGGAGCCGCCTGCTATGATTTTGTTATGGTATCCACAGGAAGAGTAGATCTGCACATAAGATTTGTAAATAATATCTGGGACTTCATACCCGGACTGTTTCTTGCAGAAATGTCCGGAGCATATATAGACCGTAAACTCCTTGACAGAACAGGATTCCTGATTGTTGCATCGAATGAAGATATCTGCAAAGAATTCTATGATGAGGTTGCAGAACCTGTCATATCCCAACTATTTGATTGCAAAGAGTCCGATCTGTGAGAAAGAATACCTGAATATCTCAACATTCCTGAAACCTACGGCCTTCAGTTCAGAAATGTGTTCCTCCGCTGTTCTGGGAAAATATTCTGTTCCGTATCTGTTCAGAAAATCCTCACATTCCTGTTCATCCTTACCCTGGCTCAGCAGAAATCTTTTCAATCTTGATCTGGAGACGGAGTACCCCTCTCCTGACATTGATGCTACATTCTCCGTTACAACCAGAATCCCGTTCTCAGAGAGAACTCTGTAACACTCTTTCAATGCGGATATGTGTCCGTCAGCCTCGTAATAGTGTGTGGACTGAATACATGTGACCGTATCGAAAGAATAATCCTCGAACGGCATGGAAATCGATGAATAATTCTCATATCTGTGAGTATCGCCCAATTTCTCCCTGGCAATAGCCAGCATGTCCTCGGATATGTCCAAAAGAGTGAAACTTGTATCCGGTGATGATTCAATCGCTTTCAGAACCAGATTGCCTGTTCCGCATCCCACATCCAACCATGTCTCCGGTGTATGATGGTTCAATACAACATCGATTGAATCTTCCAACAACTCATCATATCTGGGTATCACAGATCTTATGTTCGAATCGAATTGGTTGGAAGGAGGATTCACCATAATATGCCATCCATATGCAGCCATAAATCGGTTTTGCACCATGTGCCAATCTAAATATACGAGTAGCTGATTTCTGCATTTAAGCCGAGATAGTCAAGCCCGGTATGGCGGCGGTCTCGAAAACCGCTGGACGCAGTCCTCGGGAGTTCGAATCTCCCTCTCGGCGCCATATTCTGAAAAATATGATGGGCACATTGGCCCAATGTTTACATGTCGAAGGATGTACCGACAAGAGTTTGGATGGATTCGTGGAATATGCCTTCCATCTCAAAACCTGAATATGCATAATATATGACTGAATTCTCAACTCCCAGATGGACCAAGGTTTTCGTTGAACCTTCAGCCTCGTAGATGTAGCATTCTCTGGGCCCCAATTCCGTCGAAACAGTCTCCGTACGTGTTGGCTCATACTCAAATTCCTCAAGATTGTTCACTACAACCATTGACATAAATAATTCCGGAGAAACCATGTATTCATTGTTGAACTCCCCGTCGATGTAATCCCTCACCAGAAGTTCTTCCTCCCCGAATTCATCGAATTCCACTGAGACAACCTCGGAACGGGCCGTGTAAGATTTCATTTCATCACCGGCAGTAAACTCATAGTAAACTTCGATGTAATCACCTGCTACGATTCCTGAACCGGCCTTGTCTTCAGAGAAGTCACCATTTATACAGAAGACTACTCCGGTGACGACCACTAATGCAACTGCGACGTATGTGAGCAACATGCTCCTGTCAAATGCCATAGTTGATAAAGGATAATGACTGAAATAACGTTATCGCTTAATAAAAAGGAAAAGAAAGGGTACGGAGTACCCTTATTGGTTCAGATACTGATGGAAAAATCTGTAAGTATAAATTCCTGAGTAATGATGCTGTCTTCTGCCACAGAAACGGAATTCTGATAGTATCTGTATCCGTCATCTACACCTACATAGACCTTTGTTGTAGTATTATACCCTGGTATCTCAAACTCATATACGTAAACGTTACAATTCTTAAGTCCGAATTCGGTGGTGATTTCCTCAGTGTAAACCTCTGTAGGATCGATGAATGACTCATCATAGATTAAAAGAGTCAGAAAAGATTCGGCATTAGTTTCTATTTCACCGTAATTTTCACCATCTACAATGATATCGTAGTAGATTACTTCCTTCCTATCCTCGATTTCAATCGCAGTAATTACATTACGGGATACATCAGAGTATATAACTTCCCCATTTTCGGTCTCTATCATCTCTGTCTCGATATAATCTCCGACTTCAAGACCTGATTTTTTGATATTATCGGAAAGATCTCCGGTGACTGCTATGGTTACCCCCGTAACTAATACAAGTACTACGGCCAGACAGGTAAGCAGCATGCTCTTATCAAATGCCATAATTCTAAATGTATCTAATGCAATTTAATCCTACTGCATTGGTTACAATTAGAATTGCCGACAGATCACTCAGACTTCTTTTTGATCTGTTTCTTGAGCCTTCTTCCCGGCAACGGTTTCTCAGGAGTCTTGTTAAGATTGACCCTTGTCTTCTTTCCGGAATTACCGATTGAGCTCCTTGAGGATTCGTCAAGATTCTTCTGTGAGATTCCGATCTCTCCCAATTCCTGACGGACCTTCTTCGCCTTTTCAGGATGTTTCATGTTGAGAAGTACAAGATAGGAACGTGCCGTGGACATAAGGAACATCTCATTGACGTCCCCCTGGTATGCCAATTCCAAAAGGAGATCGTATGCCCTTCCTATGTCTGAAAGGAGATTTTCGTAATCCTCGGGGTCACGCTGCATGGACTTGAACATGTATGCCTGTGAGAGTGTTTCCTTCAGACGTTTGTCCTTTCCGGGTGCTGCTTCCAACGCCTCTGTGACGAAATTCATCTGATCAAGGAAATCCTCTGGGAGGTCCTTCCTCTTGCTCTGAAGATATCCTGCCCTGTTCATCACTGCATATGCGACTCCTTCCTTACAATCAGCCTTCTCAGCCAATTCCTTGGCTTCGTCGAGTATCATCTCTGCAAGGTTGTCATCTCCTCCTTTGGAAAGAAGTTCTGCATAATATCCCATAGAATCCACAAGTTCAGCTACCTTGTATGCAGGTGTATTCGGATTCTTTGAGAGAAGGTCCTTTCTTTCATCGATAGCTTTTGAAAGATATTCCTCCATCTTTTCCGGCTCAGCCTTCTTGTTATAGATTCCTCTGAGAGTATCATAGGCGATTGCACGCATATACGGATCCGGGAATTCGGATGAATCGATGTCTTTGATGAGTTCAATTGCATCCAGTAAATGTGTCTCCGCACTGTCTGCATCCTTCTTGGACCAAAGAAGTCCGCGCTTGACCTTCAATGATGCTACGTTGACATCCTTACAGTCGTAAAGGTCGATGAGTGCGCTGTCGTAGACCTTCTGAGCTCCGTCATAATCACCGCGCGCAGAAGCGAATGCTGCACACATAGAAACCTGATCGCAATATACTTCGGCCTGAACCTCTCCCCTTTCGAACATGGAACGGATTGTGATGAGTACGTCATTAGCAAGATTCTCCGCTTTGACTTCCCTTCCCGTGTTGTTGTATTCTGTGGCAAGGTTGTTGGTTGCCGTAAAAATCTCCAACTGCTTGTCGATGCCTGTCTTATCGGATGCTTTTGCCTTTTCTAGTGCATCCAATGCCTGACGGACGGTGGGTTCAATCTCGTAGTATTCTCCTGTGCCTTCCACTACGGTCTCCATGTCCCCGTTGGTACTGAAACTGAGTACGATTCTGCTGTCACCGCACTGCGGACATACAATTGCGGTATCATAACCTGTACGGATTTTCGCTTCGCCCTTACATTTGGGGCAGACATATTTCGTGTTTTCATAATCCTGCTCAGTTTCACTCATCAGCCAGATAATACCGTGTTGGTAATTAAACTGTATGCTGGCTGTTGTGCATTTCTGGGTTTGGCTACTGACGTAATGAGAAATGATGTTTCGTCTTGATAAGGTAGTATCCGCAGTATGCCCATTCGATCGGAGGGATTATCCTGAAAACGATACGTGCCAGAGAATACAGTCTGCTGGGATAGACACGGGACTTCCCCATTCTCATTGCAGAGACCATGCGTTTTGCAACATGATCCGGAGTCTGCACCGGGAAGGGCTTCTCCATCCCGTTGGTCGAATCGTGTCTGAAGAAACCCGTATCGGTGGATACAGGGAACGAGAACACTGTGTCCACATTGCTGGGACACTCATGTTTAATTCCTGCACGGAACCCGTTCAATGTGTATTTTGTAGAAATGTACAGTGAGAATCCGGGCATTGCAGTCTCGCCCATTGCCGAATCGGTAACGACGACCATGCCGTGTCTTCCGTCCAGATGTTCAATCATCTTTTCGTACGAATATATGGGAGACAGCGTGTTGATAGAGAATATCTTCTCCGCCCTGTCCCAATCTGCACTGCGGATCATCTCATAATATGGGAATCCTGCGTTTGCCACGAAGATGTCTATACTTCCCATCCTGGATATTGCCTGATCGAAAAGATAGTTCACCCCTTCCTTGCAGGAAAGATCCACCTGTACTGGAAATACGGAACCTGATTCTTCAATATCCGATGTGTCTTTGTCAGCCGCTACAATAACTGCTCCGAGGTCTCTGAGGCGGTTCAGCATACACTTTCCTATGCCGCTGTTAGCACCTGTAATAACGATGTGCTTACCGCTCAATTCCCTGAATCAGACATTTACTTGCGTATCACAGATTAACACATAAAACTGTAATCTGGACCGATAGCCAGATGTTGCAACCTTATCAAAAAAAAGAAAAGACAGGTGCTGAGCACCTGTGGGTTTACTTTCCGAAGATTCCTTTCTTTTTGGGTTTCTTTGGCGCGCTTTGTGAGACGGAGGAATCCAACTTCATCAGAAGCTCCTTCTCCTCTGCAGACACTTTCTTGGGGATGTCAATCATCACACGGACGAACATATCTCCGCGATAGGTGGACGAACCGTTTCTGGGAAGTCCTTCTCCGGGTACCCTGAGAACGGATCCGACCTGTGTTCCTGCCGGAACATTGATCTGAACAGTCTTTCCGTCAACGGTTTTGACGGTGGCTTCACCGCCGAGAACCAGTTTGGGATAGGATACGGTAATTCCGGTCCAAAGGTTGATTCCGTCCCTCTCGAACTCGTCCTGTTCCTTTACGTGGATTACCACATACAGGTCACCGGGCGGTCCGCCGTTCGGACTTGCATCTCCTGCACCCGGGACTCTCATACGTGAACCGTGTTCCATGCCTTTGGGTATTTTAAGGCTGATCTTGGAGGTTTTTTGTATAGTACCGTTTCCACGGCACTTGGGACACTTTTCATCATATGTCTTTCCCTTTCCGTTACAGGTGGGGCATGGACCGACGGACATCATCTGACCGAAAGGTGTGTGACGGACAGTCTGTACCTGACCCTGACCGCCGCATTTCGGACACGTGTTCACCTTTCCGTCCTTTCCGCCGGTACCGTTACAGTCCGAACAGAGGACCGTGTGCGGAACGCTGATCTCAACTTCCTTACCCTGAAGTACGTCGAGCAGTGTGATTTCTATGTCATACCTTAGAGAGTCTCCCTGCTGAGGTCCGCCGCGTGAACGCCTGGAGCCTCCACCGCCGAAGAACATATCGAATATGCTTCCTCCGAAGATATCGCTGATATCCTCGAAGTGGGTGAAGTTGTCCCAGCTGAATCCTCCGCTTCCGAACTGACCGTTCAGACCGTCGTGACCGTACTGGTCATAGATCCTGCGTTTCTCTTCATCGGAAAGGACTTCGTATGCTTCGGAAATATCCTTGAATTTCTCCTCTGCAACTTCCTTGGGATCCTTGGACACATCGGGGTGATTCTCACGTGCCAGTTTCCTGTATGCACGTTTTATTGTGTCCTGATCTGCATCCTTCGGAACTCCGAGGACCTCATAGTAGTCTCTTGGCATGCTTACTCGTCATCCACTATCTTGTAGTCCGCATCTACGAAGTCCCCGTCCTGAGCACGGGATTCCTGGCTCTGCTGCTGACCGGGGTTTGCACCGCCTGCTGCCGCCTGCTCCTGGGAAGCCTGCTCGTAGAGTTTCTGGGATATGGGCTCCATTGCTTTGTAGAGTGCGTCCATCTTCTGTTTGATCTGCTCGACATCCTTGGTTGCACGGGCTGCCTCGAGGTCGCTGATTGCTGCTTCGATACCTGCCCTCTCCTGGTTGGAGACCTTGTCACCGAGTTCATCGAGTGATTTTTTGATCGTGTAGATTGCGGTCTCGGACTGGTTAAGGATCTCAATTTCCTCGCGCTTCTTCTTGTCTGCATCTGCAAACTGCTCAGCCTGTTTGACCATGTTGTCGATCTCTTCCTTGCTGAGTTTGTTGGATGAAGCGATGGTGATCTTCTGTTCCTTTCCGGTTCCCTTGTCCTTTGCGGTTACATTGATAATACCGTTTGCATCGATATCGAATGTAACTTCGATCTGAGGTACACCGCGGCGTGCGGGTGGGATTCCGTCAAGTACGAACTTACCAAGTGACGTGTTGTCGGCTGCCATCTCCCTCTCTCCCTGGACAACGTGGATTTCTACTGAGGGCTGGTTGTCAGCTGCGGTTGAGAACACCTGGGATTTTCTTGTGGGAATTGTGGTGTTCCTGTCGATCAGTTTGGTTGCAATTCCTCCGAGGGTCTCGATACCGAGTGAGAGCGGTGTAACATCCAAGAGGAGGACATCCTTGACCTCTCCTGAGAGGACTGCTCCCTGTACTGCTGCTCCCATGGATACGCATTCCATGGGGTCGATTCCGCGCTGAATCTTGGGTCCGACAATGTTTTCGACGAAGTTCTGAACGATAGGCATCCTTGTGGGACCTCCTACCATGATGATCTTGTCAACGTCATCGTTCTTGAGACCTGCATCGTTCATTGCCTGAACGATGGATGTCTTACAGCGCTCGACGATTGGTGTGACCAATTCTTCGAGTTTTGCACGTGTGATTGTCTGTGTGAGGTGTTTGGGACCTGATGCATCTGATGTGATGAACGGGAGGTTGATCTCGGTCTGCATTGTGGTTGAAAGCTCGATCTTTGCCTTCTCACATGCTTCCCTTACTCTCCAGAACGCCATGTTGTCCTTTGCGAGATCGACTCCGGTCTCATTGAGGAACTGTCCGATGACATAGTTGGTGAGTGCCTCATCCATATCGGATCCTCCGAGCTTTGTGTCTCCTGAGGTAGAGAGTACTTCGAAGACTCCGTCACTGAAGTCCATGATTGTGACATCGAGTGTTCCTCCTCCGAGGTCGAACACGAGGATCTTCTGTGCTACATCTCCTTTGTCCAATCCGTATGCCAATGCTGCTGCGGTAGGTTCATTGATGATACGGACGACATCGAGTCCTGCGATGGCTCCTGCATCCTTGGTCGCCTGTCTCTGATTGTCATCAAAGTATGCGGGTACTGTGATGACTGCTTTGTCGATGGTCTCTCCGAGATATGCCTCTGCGTCCCTCTTGATTTTCTGGAGGATGAATGCGGAAATCTGCTGAGGTGTGTACTCCTTACCGAGTGCTGTCACCTTTTCGGATGTTCCCATCTTTCTCTTTACATTCTTGATTGTACCGTTCGGGTTGGTAACAGCCTGCCTTCTGGCCGGCTCTCCGACAAGAAGCTGCCCATCCTGTGTGAATGCCACATAAGATGGGAATGATTTACCGCCGACACTGGTTCCCTCTGCACTGGGGATCATTGTGGGTCTTCCTCCTTCCATGATGGAGGCTGCAGAGTTGCTTGTTCCCAAATCTATTCCTATGATTCTTGACATTTTATTCACCTTCTTCCTGTTTTTTCCTCGTTACCTTTACCTTTGAATACCTGAGAACACGTGGACCGATGCAGTATCCTTTCTGGAACACTTCTGCAATGTCCCCGTCGGTTTCCGCCTCTACCGCGCAGAGTGCCTCGTGGTAGTTGGGATCAAATTTACCGGATGCATCGATTTCCGTGAGTCCTTTCGATTCAAGAACTTTCATCAGATTAAGCCTTATTCCCCTTACTCCGTTTACGAAGACATCGTCGCCCTCTGCGTGCTCAAGAGCACGATCCAGATCATCGACTATCGTAAGGAGTTCCGAGAGGAGTTCCGCAGTAGCGAACTGCCTGTATTCCTCCTTCTCTTTCTGGGATCTCTTGCGATAGTTGTCGAAGTCTGCCTGAAGCCTCCTTGCCATATCGAGATACTCCTCAGCCTTGGCATTCGCTTCAGCGAGAGGGTCTGCTTCGGTTACCTCTTCCTGAGGTTCGCACTCCTCTTCCTGTTTTTTTCTAGACTTACCAGTCATACTATCGCCTCTGTCAGTGTTGTTTTATAAGGTAAGGTTGGGGGAGTTACCCCCATTTTAGTTGAAGTTTTACTCGTCCATGTCGGGTGCACCCATTCCGCCTGGTGGTCCTGAAGGCATGGGCATACCGCGTGCTGCGATGACATCGTCGATCCTGAGGATCATGACTGCTGCATCTGTGGCAGAGTTAATTGCCTGTTTTCCGATCCTGTAGGGTTCGATGACCTTGAGCTCGGCCATATCCTCTACCTTACCGGTGAAGGGGTTGAGTCCTGCTGCGAGGCTTCCTGCCTTGTGCTGCTTCCTCATCTCAATCAGGATGTCGATGGGGTCGAGACCTGCGTTCTCTGCGAGTGTTGTGGGGATGACCTCCATTGCGGATGCGAATGCATCGATTGCGATCTGCTCCCTTCCTCCGACGGAAGATGCGTACTCCCTGAGCCTCATTGCAAGCTCGACTGCTGTTGATCCACCACCGGTGACGGTCATTCCGTCCTCGATTGCGACACGTACGACAGACCATGCGTCGATGAGTGATCTCTCGACTTCATCGATGACGTGCTGTGTTCCTCCCCTGATGAGGAGTGAGACTGTCTTTGCGGTCTTGAGGTCTGAAATGAATGTCATATCCTCGTCCTGGACCTTCTTTACTTCTACGAGTCCTGCGTCTCCGAGGTCCTCTGCTGAGAGCTCATCAATCTTGTTGACGATGTTACCGCCTGTGGATGCTGCGAGCTTCTCCATGTCTGACTTCTTGACACGCCTTGCTGCGTAGATTCCCTCCTTTGCGAGGAAGTGCTGTGCGAGGTCGTCGATTCCCTTCTGGCAGAAGACAACGTTTGCTCCGATGGACTTGACTTTCTCGACCATCTTTCTGAGCATGTTCTCCTCTTCCTCAAGGAATGCGTTGAGCTGTGAAGGATCTGTGATCTCGATCTTTGCCTCGATCTCTGTCTTCTTGATTTCGAAGGGTGCATCGATGAGTGCGACCTTTGCGTTCTCGATCTTCTTAGGCATTGCGCTGTGAACGGGCTCCTTGTCGATGATGAGTCCCTTTACGAGCTGGGTCTCTTCCATGGATGCTCCGAACTTCTTGACTGTCTGGATGTTGTTGAGGTCAACCTTGTATCCATCCTCTGTCTCTGTGACGATTGTCTTGATTGCGTCGACGACCATCTTGCTGAAGAACTCTTTTGAACCGGAGATCTGCTTGCTGTTCATTGCTGTTCCTGCAATGTCGTTGAGGAGCTTGTCGTCATCGAGTGAGACCTTCTTTGAGATGTCGATGAGGATCTTCTGTGCCTCTGCGTTTGCGAGCCTGTATCCGCTTGCGATTACAGTGGGGTGGACGTTTGCGTCGACCATGTCGATGGACTTCTTGAGGAGTTCTCCTGCGAGAATGACGGATGTTGTTGTTCCGTCTCCGACCTCTGCGTCCTGTGTCTTAGCAACCTCTACGAGCATCTTTGCTGCGGGGTGCTGGACATCGATCTCTTTGAGGATTGTTACTCCATCGTTTGTGATGATAACATCTCCCATGGAATCGACAAGCATTTTGTCCATTCCTCTGGGTCCAAGGCTGCTCCTGACTGCGTCAGAGATTGTCCTTGCCGCTGCGATGTTGTTGAACTGAGCGTCTTTTCCTTTGTCCCTCTTGGTTCCTTCCTTGAGGATTACGATAGGTGCGTTACCCATACCCATTTTACATACCTCCAAGTATAGTTTGGATTATACTATCACTCTTGAAGTTTGTTCTTCTATATAAACATTTGTAATCTTTCATGGATTGTTTCTTCTATATAACCTTAATAGGTTGAACATACATTATAGGAATAATGACCGACACCATCGGAAACGGCTTTTTCCTGAGAGAGATGGAAGACTCTGACAGAAACTATGTGCAGAAATGTATAACGGAATCCATCCTTGCTTCCGTATCCGAATCCGAAGCTGCGATGGCAGACTATTGGATCGGACCTATCGTCTCCATTTCCATGGACAATATCGACAGGAAGGTTATGTGCGATGAAGTGTACATCCTCACAGATGACAATGGTGAAAAATCCGGCATGCTGTGGTTGGGAGTTTCCAACGACCAGTTCACTTGTGATGTCACCGGCTACCTTCTGGGCATATATGTGGAACCCGAACTGAGATGTACTGGCATAGGATCATCATTGCTGGAATATGCGGAAAAATGGTGTGGTGAAAAGGGATATCTTTCACTTACCCTGAATGTCAGCAGACTGAATACAGTTGCTCAGTCTCTGTATGAGAAACAGGGTTTCCGGGTTCAGACATCCGTTATGAAAAAGAACCTGAGATAACGTTATATTCTTCTGTATCTGTGTTGGACGTATATGTCCGAAGCACCCAACAGAGACATTAAGAACTTCATAATCGGAGCGGTCGTAGGTACTGCATCAATCCTTCCGGGAGTAAGCGGAGGTTTGATTGCCGTATTATGCGGAGTATACGAACGTCTCATCGACGACCTCAGCGACCTGAGACATAAGCTGTTCTCCGATTTCAGATTCCTGTTCATGTTGGGTTTGGGACTGCTTATCGGAATGCTTGGATGCACCCTTGTCCTCGATTATACGATGGATGCATATCTGCTTCCGTGTATGGCCCTGTTCTTCGGCCTGATTGTCGCTCAGGTTCCAGAAGTGTACAAACTTACAGGATACGAGAAGGGTACAAAACCGTCTGTTGCAGAAATTATCTGGCTCATCGCAGGATTGACAATAACAATCGTGCTTATGTTCTATCATTCATCAGAGGGAGGAGTGAATCCCGAGGACCACAGTGCTGTCAACATGATCCTCTTCTTCCTCTGCGGAGTCATCGTTGCTATATCCAAAGTGATGCCCGGAATCAGCGGATCCTCTCTGCTCATAGCATTGGGGTTGTTTGAAGTCACTGTAAGCTCGATTGCTGACCTGGATCTCTATTTCATTCTGCCCCTCGGACTCGGATTGGTCGTAGGAGTATTGGGATTCGCCAAGGTAATGAAGTACTGTATCGACAACTACAGACCGCACACATACATGATGATCATGGGACTCACAATCGGATCGTTACTGATTATTCTGCAGGAAATAGTATTCATGGATCCCAATGTAGTGGACATCGTGATATGCATAGTTATGGCAGTACTGGGTGTTGCAGTAAGTTACGGATTTACATTGTACGGCAAACGTCTGTCCGAATGATACACAATCAGGTAACACTCAAAATGGATTCCACTTTTTCTCATGACTCTGATATTACATTACTCTTATGTTGAAATTGAAAGACAAGAATGAGTTAAGATACTCAATTCAATCAATACGTGTTGTTTTCTTGAAAGAACTATATGCTCGCATATACTACGGATATGGTGAATTGGCGGACCTGCCGGAATGCACATCAATGAACCAGCATTCTAGTTTTGTTTTCAATAACACGTTTTTGACGTTATTGAAAAGTCAACAACAGAAAGCGAACCTTGTCTGTTTCGAACAATCCTTAAGTATTACAATTGTCATACAATCAATATGGTCTACTCAATCAGATTCTCCGAGGATGAACAGACAGCCATCGAGCAGTATGCCTTACTGTACGGGATGAAAATTTCAGAGGTCATCAGGAAAGCAACAATGAAGATGATTGAGGACGAGATAGACGTACAGGCTTTCAAAGAAGCGAAGGAAAGATTCGAAAAGAACCCTGTCACCTACTCCCATGAGGATGTCGGAAAGGAATTGGGATTCCTTTGAGATATCACGTTGAATACAGCGATAATGCGAAGAAATCGCTGTCGAAGATGAAGAAAAAGGATCCGATGGAAGCTCTCAGGATCTATAATTGGATTGGAAAGAATCTTGATAATTGTGAGGACCCTCGCAGAACAGGTAGAGCATTGAACGGTCAATACAAGGGATCATGGAGATACAGAGTAGGCGACTACAGAATATTGGCCGAAATCCATGACGACGTACTGATCATACTCCTGATTGACATTGGGCACCGCGGCACCGTTTATGAGGGATGATTCAGTCTCATTTACCTGCATATATTGCAGTATACAGCACGTTTTTATGGATGAAAGCGGACCCGCTGGGATTCGAACCCAAGTCATCGGCTCCGAAGGCCGGCAGGATAATCCAAGCTACCCCACGAGTCCTATACGGCGGTATACAATTCTTTTATTTAGATGACTGCACGGCAAACTATATCTTATCAGTTCATAATCACGGCATCATGGTCAAGATAGCAATGAATCACGGGTCCGGCGGAGAGGTCATGCAGGACTTTATATCCAAACACGTCACCGCACATTTTCCTAAGATGGAATCCACGGTACCTCTGAGTGCATTAGATGATTCGGCTGTCATTGACGACATTGTTTTCACAAGCGACGGTCACACCGTCAAACCACTGTTCTTCCCCGGAGGAGATATCGGATCACTTTCCGTCGCAGGAACCGTGAACGACATCTCCGTTATGGGTGCAACACCTTTGGCACTCTCATGCGCCCTTATCCTTGAAGCAGGTCTTGACATGGATATCGTCGACAGAGTCATGGAATCCGTAGGGAACACAAGCAAAGCATGCGGAGTTCCCGTTGCAACCGGAGATACGAAAGTTGTGGATGCGGGTGCAGTGGACCAGATGTTCATGGTCACTTCCGCTGTCGGTAAGAGATCACCGTACATGGATCACAACCTCCAGGTGGCTTCCGAGTACAGAAAGGTGGATTCACTTTGGGCTACCGATGACAACGTCAGGCCCGGAGATGCGATCATCGTATCCGGAACATTGGGAGACCACGGAATTGCATTACTGTCCTTCAGGGAAGGATACGGATTCGAAAGTGAGATTCAGAGCGATGTCGCTCCTCTGAACGGATTGATAGCTGAAGGTCTGAAGACCGGAGGTATCGTCACCATGAAGGATCCCACAAGAGGAGGATTGGCAAACACACTCAACGAGTGGTGCTCCAAATCCGGAATCGGAATGGAGGTCAACGAGGCTGACATCCCCCTCAGGGACGGGGTTGTAAATGCATGTGAGATGCTGGGAATCGATCCTTTGAGCATAGGTAACGAAGGAAAGGTAGTAATCGCATGCGTTCCCGAAATGGCTGAGGAAGTTCTGAAGACCATAAGGTCACATCCTCTCGGTAAGAATGCGGCAATCATCGGCCATGCCGTTGAATCAAAAATTCCGCGTGTGGTCATGAAGACCGAAATCGGAGGAAAGAGGATTCTTGAACCCCCGACCGGAGACCCTGTTCCCAGAATCTGCTGAACATCATGCTTATTAAATCATGATTTATACGGCAAAACACAGGTGTAACCGATATGGTAAAGTTTCTGCCTTTTCCCGGATTCAGGCCAGCATTGAAAGACAACGAATCAATAGAGGAACGTATCTCCCCTCCCTATGACGTCATCGGACCGGATTATCTCAAGGAGTTACAGTCACACAGATGCAACGTCACCAACTTCACACTCAAACCCGAGGACGGAAGATACTTTAGTTCAAGGAAGGAACTTGACGCAGCAGTTGCAGAAGGACTTCTCGTACAGGATTCGGATTCTTTCTACCTCTACAGGCAGACATTCGACGACAACGGAGTCACAAAGACAAGGACAGGAATCGCAGGAATCCTGAAGACCGAGAAATATGAGGAAGGAAACATTATCCCTCACGAAGAGACGTTCTCAAAAGTTAAGGCTGACCGTCTCAACCTTCTCAGAGACATGGAAACGCACCTCGAATCCATTTTCGGAATATACACCGGACTTTCGGCAGATCTTAACAAAGCGATTGCCGACACTGCAGAATCACTTTACGTTTACACAGACTCCGACGGAGTCAGACACGAGTACCTGAAGATCTCAGACTCATCCGTCACTTCAAGGATTACTGAGGAGATGGCATCACAGAGCATGCTGATTGCAGACGGACATCACAGATACGAGACTGCACTGAACTACTCCCTGGAGAACCCTGACGACGAGAAGAAGGGATATGTTTTGGCTACACTCGTCGCATCCGATGATGAGGGATTGGTAGTATGGCCTACACACAGACTCATCAAGGCAGAGGATATCGGAGAGAACAGTGCTATCAAGAAAATTGAGAAAGCATTGGATACTGTAGAAGTATCCAAGGAAGAGTTCGCTGCCAAAATCAAAGATTATCAGTTCGGACTGTTCTTCAAATCCGGAAAATGTCTTCTTGCCAACTACGATTCCGAGGGGAAGGACCCTATTTGGGGATTGGATACCTACATTGCACAGGAACTCGTCATCAACGGAATCTACAAGGCAGATGAAGGAAAATCCTCGGTTGCATATGATGCAGTTTGGGATTCCGCAATGAAGAAAGTGGAAGACAAAGAGTATGATCTGGGAATCATGCTCAACCACCCCAGTCTCCAGTCCATCTGGGATCTGTCCATGATCGGAAAAAGGATGCCGAAGAAGACCACCTACTTCTTCCCCAAAATCTGGTCAGGATTTGTGTTCTACAGAATGAACTAAACGAAGGGCTCACGCCTTTCCTTTTTCTTTACACGATACTTCTCATTATTTACTAGGTAGTTTTTTAAAATTTATATCTAGTAAATTTCAATAAAAATTGTATTACAAGATATAAATATACAGAATATATCTAGTATTTGTGAAACACATATTTGATTATTCGGAAAATCAAGGGCAAGATTCCAGCAGATATAGTGTCACTTGTAAAGTCCGTATCATCTTTTGAAACGGAGAATAAGAACAGAAAAAGAGCATATTCAAAAGAATATGAAGCTGTTACAAATATAGCAAAAATTGCTTCTGTAAAATACTCCAATGAGATTGAAGGAATTGTTACAACAGATGAACGCATAGAGGAACTGATTTTACGCGGCGGAAGGCCCCTTGATCATGATGAAGAGGAGATTTCAGGCTACGGTATTGCATTAGATATGATCCATAACGGTTTCGGCAGAACCGGCATCGATGAAAACGTCATCAAGACATTACACAGAGTTATCAATGCAGGAAAAGACGATGATAGAGGGACTTATAAGACAAGAAATAACATAATCGCCGAAATAGACAGTTTCGGAAGAAAAAGAATTGTGTTCGAACCTGTCCCTGCGGATGAGACTGAAGATTGCATGAATCAGCTGTTCATTGCATTGATGGAAGCCGACTCCAACGGATGCGAACCTTTACTGCTGATACCCTGTGTCATTCTGGATTATCTGTGCATTCACCCGTTCATTGACGGAAACGGACGTACTTCAAGATTGCTGACAATCATTCTCCTTTACATGTTCGGTATTGACATATGCCGTTATGTATCGATGGATGAACACATTGCGGCTACCAAATCCAGATATTATAGTGCACTTGCACAGTCATCCGAGGGGTGGATGGAAAACAAACATACATATTTCCCGTTTATCAGGTATTTCCTGCAGATGCTTTACGAATGTTATATCGACCTAGATACAAGATTTCTGTTGGTTGACGGAAAGAAACTGACAAAGAAGAAACGTATTGAAACTGTTCTTTCAAAGAGCGTTACGCCTATGTCAAAAAGACAGATACAAATGATGCTGCCCGATGTCAGCCTGCCTACAGTGGAATCTGCAATCAAAGAACTGCTGAAATCTGGTAAGATTGAGAAGATAGGATCGTTCAAGGATGCCCGTTACCGTACAAAACGGCAATTGTGACAAAGTTTCCACTGAGCGGAAATGATGAAAAGTGGAGCCGCTGACGGGAATCGGACCCGCGACCTACGCCTTACCAAGGCGTCGCTATACCCCTTAGCCACAGCGGCATCAAAAGGGTTTAACGAACCATTGATTATAAACATTACTGATGAAAATACGTAAAATCTCAGATGTCGAAAGACAAGTCTTATTTCTTTGGCTACACTAATGGTGAATCATGAAGAAAGAGATGAGTTCCTTCGATGTCAGATCCATGGCGATCGAAATGTCGGCTTTGGAAGGCGGACACATGGACAAGATCTTCCAGTGGGATTCCGGAACGGTACTTTTCAGAATCAACGTCAGCGGACAGGGTAAAAAGGATCTCTATTTCAAAGACGGAAAATGGCTGTACATGCCTGCGGAGAAACCTGAGACTCCCATCAATCCTCTCTCTTTCGCTACATATCTCAGGAAATACATCGACAATGCCCGTATCGGTAAGGTCGAACAGATCGGATTTGACAGAATACTTACCATGGAGGTTCTGAAAGCAGATTCCGAATACAAACTCATATTCGAGATGTTCGGAGGAGGAAACATCCTTCTTGTTCTGAACGGAAAGATTGAGAACTGTCTCATCCACAAAACCATGAGGGACAGAAGTGTCAGACCCGGCGAGATGTATGTCATGCCCAAGAAGAGGTTTGATCCTACATCCTCATCATTCGATGAATTCGTTGAAATGATCAGAACATCCAACGCTAACGATGTCGTAAGGATGTTGGCCATGGGCGCAAGTCTCGGCGGACAGTATGCTGAGGAAGTGTGCCTCATCGCAGGAATGGAGAAGAACACACCGCTTGCGGATCTGGATGACGGAAAGATCAAACTCCTGTGGGATGTCATGAAAGATCTGGTCAACGGCATCCTCGAATCTCCGACACCCACAATGTACACGGATTCTGACGGTGATATCAGGGACATTGCACCGACGGATCTGAAGATATACGGCGAACTGCAGAAACAGCAGTTCCCCTCATTCTCCGCAGCTTTGGATTCTTTGATGGAAAAGATTGCTCAGACTGAGGAGAAAGAATACCGGGATCCGGAATTGGAAAAACTGAAGAGAAGGATAGACAAACAGATCGAAGCCATCGAAGGTTACAAAGAGGAATCGGAAGCACTCAGGGTAAAGGCCGAGGCAGTCTACACAAATTATGCTCAGATCGATGAGCTGCTGAAGGTACTCAACGAACAGAGTTCCAAATTAACATGGGAGAAACTGAAGGAGGGAGCGATGAAGATTCCTTTCGTCTGTGACATCAACCCGTCAAAGAACACTGTCAAAGCTGTCTTCGAAGGAATCATCATCCCGTTGGATTACACCAAGGGAATAGATGCTAACGCATCTGACCTGTATCAGCAGGGTAAGGAGATAGGTGAGAAATCCGCCAGGGCACAGGAAGCTCTCAGGGAAAGTGAAGAAGCCTACCGTAAGAGGGAGAAGGGAGTTGCCAAGATACAGTTGGCCAGAGCCAACAGGGTACAGCCCACCAAACAGTTCTGGTTCGAGAGATACAAATGGTTCATCACATCCGAAGGCAAACTGGTGATTGCGGGTAAGGATGCCCACACCAACGACAACATAGTGAAGAAACATCTGAAGGATGCGGATGTCTACGCACACGCTGACATACATGGTGCACCGTCTACAATTCTGAAAGACGGACAGAAAGCTTCCGATGCGGAACTGAGAGAGGCATGTCATTTCTCACTTACACAGTCCAAAGCATGGGTCGCTGCCCTTACGGACGGAAGTGCATATTGGGTGTATCCCGACCAGGTGAGTAAGACCCCTGAAGCAGGAGAGTTCGTTCCAAGAGGAGCATTCATCATCCGCGGAAAGAGGAACTACGAACACCATCTCAACATAGAGATGGCAATCGGTGAGATCACATACATGAAGGAAAGGAAGGTTATGTGCGGACCTCTGAGTGCTGTTTCCAAACATTCTCAGAAATACTTCATCATATCTCCCGGAAGAGGAAAAGCAGGAAAGACCGCTGCACTCATGGCAAAGGAACTCAACGTTCCGGAGGAAGAGGTGTCAAGAATTCTTCCGCCGGGAGACTGTGAGATCAAACAGAAAGTCTGGCCTAAGGAAGAGGAACAGACAGAGTGAATTTTTCAGAATTTGGATAATAGATGCCTAAACGGCATCAATCCATGCTTAACACATAGTGTAGAAGTAATGGTGCCCGCGCCGGAATTCGAATCCGGGTCAAGAGATCCGCAATCTCGCAGGATATCCAAGCTACCCCACGCGGGCTTTTTGTTTTAGCGGATTTTAGTTTCAATAAGAGAGGGTTTAGATCTCGCTGTGTGCGAGGTAGCGGGTGATGTAACCTGCAATGCGGTTCCTCATTGTAACGGATGCCACATCTGTAAGGTTGTTGACCATTGCTTTGTTGCTTTCAAAGTCCCTGCTGAATGCATCAGGGTACTTGTTGACGAGTTCTATTGACACTCTCTTGATGTATGTGGGTCTGATTCTTCCCATATCTTTCACCGAGTGAGGCGGATTAAGGATATTCCTTATTTAAAGATTGTGAGGATGTTTTCCTCAGTTTTTCCTACGGGGATTGCCGCATGAGAGCTTACCTTCAGGGCATGCACCCCTTACACAGGGTGCCCCTGCATCCTTGAATATGGTAGGAGATACTTTCTTGCAGAGTTTCATCATCTCATCAGCCATTTCCCTGATTTCCCACTGTGCACGGTTGCAGCACCTGAGTGAGAAGAAATGCAGAAGTTCTCTGGCGTTCATGGTTATCGTGATGTTAGTGGTGCATCCGTTGGGGAGAACGTATCTTGCATCCTCCGACGGAACCCTCTTCTGAAGTTTGTGGTATGCATCCCAAACAGACTGCATCATTGCTTCATAGATCTCACGGCATTCGGGATCGTTCTTAATTGTCTCCGGAATCACGTATGTAGGCTCTTTGAGAGATACATATCTCTGAGACTGCTGACTGAATGATGCAACTCTGTGTCTGACCAACTGGTGAGTCAATGACCTGGAAACGCCTTCGACTGAGAATGTGAAATATGCATGTTCGATGACTGAGTGATGACCCATTCCTACGATCTGTCCGAGAATCCTCTCAGGTTCTCCCTGGTTGATGAGCTCATGTGCAGGTTTTTCGGAATAGCATGATTTTCCTGCAGCCGCACAGATTGCGTCTGCGTTTTCGGTGTATGCCAACAGCTTAACGTTCATTGATCATCCCTCTCGTGATTCCATATATCTGAATAAACTTCCTTTATTCTTTTCTCATCCTTAAGATCCATCAGTCTGATCTTACGGATATCCTTACCTTCCAACAGTTTGGATATGCCTTCCACGTGTGCATCTCCGCATACCACCACGATATTGTCGTATTTTTCAGAATACTCCATAATCTGTTTGGCCATGTGCTCGTTCCTTTCGTCGATCAGTTTCCTTACCAGAGTCGGATACTTCCTGCGCATGTCCGCAAGCATTTCTTCCTCACGTTTCGCGAAATCCTCGACTACCTCATCGGCACCTCTCTTTCCGACAATACGGTCACGGTATGTGGACATCGTGTACCTTGCTTTCTCCTTGAAAGGCATCTGTTCCCACATCTCCTTCATGGTTCTGTGGGCATCGGTATCGATGAAACCTATCTCTGCTCCGACGAGTCTGCCCATATTGACCGCTACAAGGAGTTCGTTACCGACGGTTGTCTTGTTCTCCTCAGCCATCTTCTGCTGGTATTTTGCGGACCTTTTGTAGATCCACGGCATATCGTCGTCACCGTTGTTACCATCTTTCAGATCATCATCCTTCGGTCTGGATTCCATCATCTTGTATCTGGAGACATCGAGTTCAACCAATACTGCCTGGGGCCATATGTTCTTGATCAGGAACATCATGGCTCTGCCCAAGTCGTAGATGTGACCTGTTCCGATGATAGTGATCATTGTCCGTGATTATGTGTTGTTTTAATTTAACCTTAGTGAAACACTGGAACGGTAAGTAATGGTTTTTTAAACACATACATCGCTGTAAAAACATGGATCCTGAATTGAAGGGCACACATGTCGTATTGTTCTCCCTGATTGTTTCCTCAATATGCGTACTTGTATGTCATCTGATCAATCCAGGACCTGCAGTAAAGTACTGCTCACTTCTCATCCTTATGTCCCTGTTGATCGCAATGGGGCTGTATATGTATCTGACAGGGAAAGGTACATCATTCATCAATGCCCCGGTAGCATGGTCCGGATGGGATGAAGATATAATCAAATCATGCACAAGTTACATTGGATTGTTCTTTACAGCAGGCTTCACAATTCTGACCGTAGGCATATCTTTACTTTTCCTTGGATTCGGAGTGCCGACGAAAATCCTTCTTTTGATAATTGTCGTAACGATTTTGTTGGTACTGTGGCTGATGATATATCCGATACGCAAGGTGCATAATGTAGACTTCGCATTGAGTCTTAAGCCTATAAAAGAAAGAAATCTGAAAGAAAAATGGACTGTTTTCGCTGCAGCCCTCATCATTGTACTGGCTCCCTGTACCGCAATGTTCTGTATGTCATCCAATGACGACATTTCAATTGTGCTCTCCGATGATTCGTTCAGGGTCAAGGGGCCCATGTTCGACCAAACATTCCGATATGATAAGGTGGACTCCTTAGAACTGGATACGGATTTTGATAAGGGATCGCGCAGGATTGGAATGGGTTCGGAAATTATCTCCAGCGGAACATATTCCAATGATGAGTTCGGAACGTACGAATTGGCATCGTATACTGGGTGTCAGTATTGCATTGTGATCGAATATGAGGATAAAATGTATGCATTCAACCAATCCACTGAATCTGAAACTCAGATTCTGTACGATTCGCTTTCCTCTAAGTGTAACAACATCATTACGTGATGATAGCCAGTACATCATAAACATATCCGCATAACCATTATAACCGCATCAGCGATACGACAGACCATGGGAAGGAAATACGATCTCGCCATCTTCGACATGGACGGAACACTCACCAAATGCAACAGCTCATGGGCATTCATTCTCAACGAGTTCGGAAAGGACAACAAAGAAGCCTACGATGCCTTCGTTAACGGTGAGATCGACGAGGTCGAATTCATGCGCAGGGACATTGCCCTGTGGAAGGAAGCGAAACCGGATGTTTCCATCAGAGACATTATGAAAATGATTGTCCACCTTCCCCTGGTCGACGGAATACAGGAAACCGTTGCCGCGTTACATTACAACGGAATCCAATGTGCAATCTGCAGCGGCGGAATAGATCTGGCTGCCAAAATGATTGCCGACGAATACAATTTTGATTACTATATCGCAGATTCACTGGTACATGATGAGAACGGACTCCTCACAGGAGAAGGGGTTCAGAACATCGACCTGAGAGATAAAGGATCGGCTGCGATGAAGATTATTGAACAGTTCGGAACAAAACCCGAAAGGACCATCACGATCGGAAATTCCTACGGGGATGTTCCGATGTTCAAGATATCGGGAATGTCCATTGCCTTCAATCCTTTGGATGAGGAATACACGGCCGCTTCCGCGGACCATGTAGTAAGAAGTGAGAATATCTCAGAAATCCTCGAATTCGTCTTCGAACTCCAGGACGGGATATGATTTCTCACTGAACTTTCCGTAAATCCTTACAATATCTCTTGCTTCGGCACTTCCGTGCTGTACAAGTCTCTCTCTGGTCTTGATTGCATGAATGAAACAGTTCATGTCCTCGAGATCGAGACGGTGTCCGATTGTGAACTCGTCATCGGGTTCTGCGTTGATCCTTCTGGAATAACTGACACGGTCGTTGTTGATCGTCACCTTGATGGAGAGGTCATCGAACTGCTGTGTCCAGAGCATCTTGACCTTGGATGCCCTTGCCTTCTTGACACGTTTGTCTCCCGGAAGTTCGATGGAACATACCCTGAGCCTTCTTCCGTCCTCGATGAAGAATTCGTCACCTACAGCGATCATATCGTCCTCTTCGATCTCGGTAACAGTCCTTTCGGAAACAGGACCGTCACTGATGACAATCTGTGTCTTGATGATCTTGGGAAGTGAGATCGTTGTGGAGAACGTTCTGTTGCATTCTGTACATTTGAGTGTGGCTTCAAGGGATGCCTTTCCCATACGTCCCTTAAGAACATCGTGTTCTGTGACATCGTCACAATCGGGACACTCGAAGTAGATTGAATCCGGAACTTCTCTTTGCATGATGATACCTCATTTCGTCATGAAGGGGAATCCATGCCCCGGGACGATAACGTCCGCAAAACTGACTATTGAATTTATACTTTTCATTGCCAGATCCCTGTCTACACACAATCCTGGAGGAACCATCTTTACGTAGTTGTCTTCCAACGGGATAGCATCGCCTGCAATGACATAGTTCCTGTCCGCATCCACGAATACACTCATACTGTCCATGGTATGTCCCGGCGTGGGTATGATTCTCACTCCGTTACAGAGTTTCATCTCTCCCTCCACGACGTTGATGTTCTTTCCTTTAATTTCGTCCTCTCCGCCTGCCTGTATGTATATCTCAGCGTTGGGGAACATATCCAGATTTCCTGTGTGGTCGTCATGTGAATGCGTAAGGACTACAGTATCCACGTCCTTAGCGAAGATTCCCAGGTCTCTGAAGGATGACTTCAATGCGGGCTTCAGATATTTGCTGCTGGTATCCACAACAATCAGACTGTCACCCGATCTGATCAGGGTGGATGTGGAATGAGCCTCCAGCAACTTGCCCTCGTCATCCCTGACGAGGTAACCGACTGCAAGTATGTCCAAACCGATCATGAGCGATGAATGGTTTCACACGTATTTGGCTCTTAGGGAATCCTGCCCGTTTTCGTGTCACATAAAAGGAACGGTTATAATGTTCCTGGAGTATGTTACAGGCATGGAATACGACCCTTCCCTGGAAATCGAAGAGAGGGATGATGTTTACCCTCCGTCCGAGGACAGCATACTGCTGATAGAGTCACTTGACATAACCGAAGGGGAAAGGGTACTGGAAGTCGGTTGCGGTTCCGGAGTCGTGTCGATACACTGTGCCAAGAACGGAGGTATCGTTACATCCGTAGACATAAATCCTTCAGCCGTAGAGCTTGCCTCAATCAACTTCTCAAAGAACGGATTGGAGGGAAATGTGTTCATTTCCGATCTGTATGAGAACGTTTCCGGGATCTTTGATACGATTGTCTTCAATCTCCCGTATCTACCTGTGGATGAGGAAGGGATGTTGGAGAAGGCATGGTCCGGCGGACATGACGGCATGGGCCCGTTGCCTGCACTTTTGGACGGATCCGAAAATCATCTTTCAGAGAAAGGAAGAGTTGTAGTGGTTACATCGTCGCTCATGGACCAGGATGTTCTGGGTGAATTGTTGTCCCGTTATTCTGTAAAGACATTGGGAGAACTACCGCTGTTCTTCGAGAAACTGTTCGTTTTGGAAATCAGAAAATGAGGATAGAGGGATTCCTCCCTCTTTTCAGGTTTATCAGAGGACCTTCTTGATTTCTTCCATAAGGAGGTCGTTGGCACGTTTTCCGTCGAGTTTTCCTCTCAACGCGCCCATTACGGGGCCCATGAGAGGTCCGATTGATGCCATTCCTTTCTCCCTGATGAAATCGATACGTTCGGAGACGATCTTTGCGATAATTTCCACTGCCTCACTTTCATCGACGGCTTCCAGTCCGAGTTTCTTTACTGCCGTGGCGGCATCCGAACCGGACTGACCCATCTCCTTCAGGATTGCGGGAAGTGCCTCCTTTGCGAAGCATGAATCTGCGAGCATCCTGAACACTTCGATTATGGCCTCTTCAGTGAAATTGGATGTGTCGATTCCTGCGGTCTCCAACTCACCGTATGTGTTTGTCAGAGTGGTAGCTGCGATGGAAGCCATTCCGTCTGTCTTTGCTATATGCTCGAAAAGATCGCTGTTGTCCTGCCTGATGAGCTGCCTTGCCTGCTGTGCGTTGATTCCGTACTGCTTGACAATCCTTGCCTCGGCTTCCTCCGGAAGTTCAGGGAGATTGTTCCTGACTTCCTGCATCCTCTCCTTTGTAATCTCGATCGGAGGTACATCGGTCTCAGGATACATCCTTGCGGCTCCGGGGAGAGGCCTTGAGTATTTCGATGTACCGTCGGGCAGGGGATCCCTTGTCTCTTCGGGAACGCCGACCAATGCCTCATTGGCCCTTGTTACTGCCATCTCCAATGCATCCTTAGCCTTCTTCTCCTTGGCTGCACAGATTGCGAATGCATCATACTCTCCGTTCATACCGAGGAAGTCCCTGAGGTTGTCCACGAAGATTGGATCGATTCCGTATGCCGGCAATTCATCTGAATGGAAGATTCCCTTGACTCCTTTGGTGCGTGCCCTCTGAGCCATCTCGGCACCGAGACGGAGTGTTCCGTTCTCTCCGTTCATGACTCCCTTGAATCCGGGGAGTTTGACTGCAATTACCTTTCCCTTGTCGGAAAGTGCACTCTTGATTACCTTTGATTCACAGTCCTTGAAGATGTCTGTGACATCGATGGGTTCGAATGCGACAGGCTGTACATTCCTGTCGTTGAGCATTCCTTTGATCCTGATGAGCATGTTCTGCCTGTTCATCTCGTTCTGAACATAGAGAGGCAGAAGTCTCAGTTCCTGTACACCCTTGATTTCGATACGTGCTCCGCCGGGAACGGAAATGTTCAGATCTTCTCTGATAGTTCCGATTCCGCGTTTCACCTTCTTGGTTGCCCTGAGAAGTGTTCCGATCCTGAGTGCAACTTCCATTACTTCTTCGGGATCGTGCATATCTGGTCCGGTAGCGATCTCAATCAACGGGATTCCGAGCCTGTCCAAACGGTATGTGACTTCTGCATCCGTTGTCTCGACTTTACGTGCCGCATCCTCTTCCAGACAGATTGAAAGGATTGAGATGGGCTTTCCGTTGACATCCATGGTTCCGTCCATGGCGATGAGTGCGGTCCTCTGGAATCCTGATGTGTTGGATCCGTCGACCACAATCTTTCTCATGAAGTGTATCTCGTCGACGACACGTGCGTTCATCATCTCGGAGAATGTGAGTGTTGTTGCCAATGCATCTGCGTTGGTGTCGTGCGGCGGTTCTTCATCCAATTCAACGAGACATGATACACCGGGTGATGACTGGTATCTGTATCCGAGGTTTCTCTGGAACTGTGCCAATGCCGCCCTGTCGATCTCACCCATCTCACTTGTTGTGGGCCTCAGTCTTCTGTAGCATGAACCGTGTCCGTCGTCACAGAGGTGGCTGTCACATGAGCAGAACAGCTTCTTTGTGTCCAACTGCTGGTGGATCTCGATTCCGCATGTCAATGGATATTCCTCTGCCATCAGAACAACCTCCTGTCACTCATCTCATCAACGAGAGGAGTCTGCATGAGCTGTTTCGCTTCCTCTGCCGATGATGTGTTGGCCAATGCCCATTTGAGTTTGACGTATGCTGTCTCAGGAAGCATATCCAGAACTGATATGACTCCTGCACTGATGAGGTCCCTTCCGGTGTTGTAAACGTTCATGTTGGTCCTTCCGTTGAGACACTGCGATGTCATGACGACTACTGTTCCGTTGTCACATGCCTTCTTCACCAATGGGATGAGTGATGAGTTGACGTGTCCCAATCCCGATCCTGAGAACACGACTCCCTTGGAATTCATGATTACACTTTCGAATACGGAAGCATCCATTCCGGGGAAATACTGCAGAAGTACGACATCTTTCTCCATTCCTGTCTTTGCTTCTACTTTTTCTTTGGAGACCGGCAGTCCGTCGCATGAGAATGTGATCTTTCCGTCTTTGTCGATGTGTGCTACGGGCTCTGCGTTGATGCTCTTGAATGCATCACGTCTCGATGTGTGCATCTTCCTTACACGTGCACCGTTGTGCACTGCGAATGAATCGTCACCCTGAGTGTCGTGCATGATGACGAAAACACCTGCACGCTTACCCTGCGTACAGAATCTGGCACATGCCATAAGGTTCGTGGATGCATCTGATGAGGGCCTGTCCGATGACCTCTGTGCCCCTACCAATACGACAGGTTTCGATACGTTTCCAAGCATGAATGAGAGTGCGGCTGCGGTGTATCCCATGGTATCCGTTCCGTGGGGAATGATAACTCCGTCGGCTCCGTTGTTAATCTCCTCTGCTACGCAATCGGCCAGTTCCTGCCAGTGTGCCACATCCATGTTCTCCGAGAATATGGAGAACAGTACCTTTGCACGTACATTGGCTACATCCCTTATCTCCGGAATCGCGTTGATCATATCGGATGTTGAAAGTGCGGGATGGACTGCACCGGTCCTGTAATCGACGTATGATGCGATTGTACCGCCGGTACCTATGAGAACCAGTGTGGGAAGTCCTTTCTTCTCTTCGACTTCCGCATCTTTCTTCACTGCGGGTGCGGGCTGTTCGATAACTGTAATCTTTGAATCTGAATCCACCCTGATACCTACGTTGTATCCGCTCTTCATCTTCAGAATAACGATATCGGGTGCGCTGAATTCGTGATGGGGCATAATCTTGCCCTTGTATGTACGACCGTCGGCCTCAAGGGTGACGGTTGTTCCTTCCGTGGCCCCTGCTGCTTCCAGTAAAACCTTAACTTCATCGGAATAGCTCATGCTGCTCGGACGGTTATTCAACTATTGTTTATTAGTTCTTGTGTATGAAGATAGCCAGTATTTTTGAAAATAGACGGGGATATGGAAAAAGATTAAGGGGTTTGGACGGACAGAATCCGCCCTTGTTTACGGTTTTCTGACTACATCAAAGATGATCATTCCCAGAATTGCGACGGCAATGACAACCATCGTTCCTGTTACAATGTCGCTGACTTCCAGTTGATTACTGCTGTTCTGGGTCGTTTTATTGTCAGGAGAAGTGATGCCTTCTGTTCCACCTGACATAGTGAGAGGAACTGTATGACCGCACATTAAACAGACCTTATGATTGTCTATAATTTCATAATCATGATTAGTTGATTTTGGTATCTCAGTTCTACAATCCTTACATTCTTGATCAATGCAAGTGATTGATGAATCATACCTATGTTCTGATGTAAATGGGATGAATGTGCCACAATTTGCATTTATACAGTATCCATCCTCACAACTGTATTGTGAAGAGGAAATGTGCAAAGTACAACTGTTTCCGTGTGCTTTGAAACTAATTCCGTCAGGCACATCTTTTCCGGATAACGTATACAATACTCCCTCTGACTCTAGATAAAATTCTTTACCATCAGGTTTTAAATCGTTGACACAACAGTCTTCAAGCATTATTATTGTGTTGCTGACACCAGCGCGTTTTTGGTCGTCAGATTCATACCACTCAACTTTTGTAAGTGCTTCTTCAAATGTTTCACAACCAAAGGGGTACTCCCACCAATACGTCTTTCCATCATCACCCGTATAGCTGGAAATAGGAATTTTCACATAACAGACTGCCTTCACAACTGTGTATGTCTTACTCACTTCATCATATTTCAATGCGGAATCTTTAGTAAATTCTGCTTCAAACACCCAATATTGATTCTGAACATCTGCGTTGAATGATCCACCCGTGATAACTATATTTCTTTCACCATTTCCAGATGTATTAAAAATCCAAGGAGATCCGTTGCTATTTGGGCCACCTTTACCAACATTTCCTAAGATAAAACTTCCACCCTTTACCCATATGCCTCTTTCATTAAACACTCCGTCAACAGATACATCGGCATCAATTCTGGAATCAATCATCCCTACTCCTGTCTTTTTCATCACTTTTACTTCATAAATGCCACCTTCTATGATAATTGAGCACTTATCAGTGGAATCACCAACCCCATTCTTTACTAAATTACCTTCAGAAAGCGTGTGTACATACACCATTCCCGTCTTATTTTCAGATGTGTCTTTCAGTACCAAATGTGCTTTTCCCTTTGTTTGAAAAATTCCGTATTTGGATTCAAAATCACGTATAATCTTCTTACCGTTGAGGTCTATAGTTGCGGATTTGTCAACTATAGTGAAAGCATAGTATAATCCCCCATCATTCGGCAACATGATGTCGGACGTTAAAACTACAGTATCGCCATTCGCATTATTGATAGCTTCCTGAAGATCATAATACGGCGTGTCACCTATAACGGCAACAGGTTCCGCCCCCCCCCCCTCAGAGGCATCTGAAAGGGAAAGACATGCCACAAACATAGAGAGAGCGAGAATCAAAACCGAGAACAACATAATTTTTCCATTATTCATTTCGATCCCTTCTTGTCCTTTATCTAAG
>SUSX01000069.1 GCA_015063195.1 Thermoplasmata archaeon
CCTTTACACAGATTCGATGCCTTCGGGAACTCCGACACAGATATTCGCTCAGGGTGTTGCCAACATTACGTCATCAATAGGGTTGGCTGCGTATGAGGAGACAGCATACAGCATGGTCATACTTGCTGTATCCGCATTCGCACTTACCTCTCTGGATACAGCAACTCGTTTGGGACGTTTCCTTTTCCAAGAGATGTTTGAAAGAGATAATGAAGAATCAGTTTCTGAAGGAAAAGATTGGAGAGCACTACTTTCAAACCCTTATGTTGCCACCGTGATTACAGTTGCATTGGGTATTTCGTTGGCATTAGTGGGATATCAGAATGTTTGGGCACTGTTCGGTACTGCCAATCAGTTGTTGGCATTGATTGCAATGTTGGCTGTAGCAGCATGGTTGGGCAACATCGGTAAGAAGAACGGAATGCTTCTGATTCCGATGGCATTCATGGTACTTGCAACTATGACATCTCTCATATCAATTATATGCAGGAAGACAGAAGTTCTTCTTATAGAGTTACAGGCATCCGCTGTGATACAGATTGTAATTTCAGCGCTATTGTTGATTTTGGCACTGTTCCTTCTTTACGAAGGAGTCACTGTACTCAGGGAACAGATGCAACACAAAACACAGAATGTGTGAGATAATACCTCACGACGATCTGCCGCGTTTACGGAAATGTACCGATGTTGCGGTCCTGACGATCTGTGCCATGAGGCTGGATAATGTATTCAGTTATGGAGTATATGAATGTGACGTATCTATTGACTGAATGACTTCTGCCAGATGGAATGTGATGAGTGGAGATAGAAGTGAGTGGGTCTACCCGGATTTGAACCGGGGTCAATGGCTCCCAAAGCCACAAGTATACCAAGCTAGCCCATAGACCCGACAATGCCTCCAAGGTACGGAGGTTATATTAAATTTACCCTCAGAGAGTCAGATGGACATCCGTATCTGTGATTTGATAGGGCTTTGTATTCTTCTTCGAATTGAGACATACTTCAGTTTCCAAACCTTGGGAACACAAAATACTGTATGCAGAGATTCGGAGAAAATACTGTATTTGTTCAGGCTGGATTCCAATAAAAAAGGGTATTTTTATGCAATCTGTAAAAATCAGACAGAACACTTTATCTTTATTGATACAATCTCCTGTCACACACAGGCCAGTATGCCGAAAGTGTAGGAATCCGATAAAATGGACAGTGTAATGATCATTACTGCCCTCTTGATGCTTGTTTCAGGAATTGGAGTGTTCCTCATTTCCTGTAATATGCTTAGTTCTAATCTGGAGTCAATGAGCAGTTCTAAGCTCAGGGCAATGTTCTCCAAAGCATCTAAAAGCAAATTACGCGGCGTCGGAATTGGAGCCATATCTACGGCTGCTATTCAGAGTTCCGGTGCGACTACGGTTCTTGTCATAGGTTTTGTTAATGCGGGAATTATGACCCTTCCGTTGGCTGCATCCATCATTTATGGAGCTAATATCGGTACGACTATAACGGCACAGATTGTTGCATTGGGTTCATTCGGTAATTCGATCTCGATGACTGCAATATTCTCTGCATTCGCAGGAATCGGTGCATTCATGAATATGTTTGCCAAGACTGACAAATACAGGACGATTGGAGGCACTATCGCAGGTTTCGGTCTTTTGTTCGTCGGACTCTCACTCATGTCGGACTCTATGGAGGGATTTGCACAACTTCCGGAAGTCAAAGAGTTCCTTGCAAGTATTGACAACATTCTCATTCTTTTGTTGTTAGGTGTAGTTCTTACCGCAATTGTTCAGAGCTCATCTGTTGTGACAGGTATCGCAGTGGTCATGGTTGCAGGAGGTATGCTGTCCCTTGAACAAGGAATATATCTTGCAATGGGATCCAACATAGGATCATGTATCGTTGCAATCATTGCAGGATTTACAAGCGGACTCAATGCAAAGAGGTCTGCATTGATCCACCTTCTTTTCAACACATTCGGTGTAATCATATTTGTTGTCGCTGATTTCGTACTGAAGATATTCGGATTCTCATTCGGTACCATTTTCGAATCTCTGTTCCCGGATATGGGCGCTGTTCAGTTGGCAATGTTCCACACATTCTTCAACTGTGTAACGGTCATCATTATGCTGCCTCTGACCAACCATTTGATATCATTGGTCACAAAGATTCTTCCGGACAAGGTAGAAGATACGCCTGTGGATGATTCTGCACCTCATTTCTTCTTCATTAATGATTATATGCTGAAGACTCCCGCAATTGCGGTAGAGCAGGTGAAGAACGAAATCATAAACATGTCTCATTTGGCAATGGGTAATTTCAGACGTTCATACAATATGGTACAGACAATGGACTTTTCGGAAATGGATAAGTTCGAAGCCGATGAGGATCAGATCGATTTCCTAAACAAGGAAGTGGCACGTTATCTTGTAAAACTGTCAAATCTTCCGTTGTCCGCAAAGGATTCCGTGTACATTTCAACAGCATATCGCTCTATTACAGATCTTGAGCGTATCGGCGATTATGCGGAGAACATAATGGAATACGCGAAGAAGATGAAAGATACCAACGAAGGATTCTCTAATATTGCCAAAGCCGAGATTGACAAGGTCGAGAAGATGGTCGAGGAACTTTATGACAAAATCCTTGTTGCATATTCTATGAACGATCATCGTTCGTTGAAACATGCATATGAAATCGAGGAAGAGATCGATAAGTTCACCAGTGAGATGGCTGAGAATCACATTAAGAGGCTTAATGAAGGTATCTGTACTCTCGATGTAGGTGCAAAGTATCTGGCACTCGCTTCGGACACTGAGAGAGTCGCAGATCATCTTATCAACTTCGGTAAGACGATCAGGGATATGTGTCAGTGCAATGAGTGCAGCTGAAAGGGCCACCCCTAAGGGGTGTGCCCGTTTTATTTATTTAAGAAATCCGCCTTCAATCAGTTTTTCTCTGAAGAGTTTGACAGCATTTCCCCTGTGGGAAATTTCATTCTTCTTTTCAATATCAATTTCTGCGAATGATTTTTCACCGTCAGGGGTGAATATAGGGTCATAGCCGAATCCTTCGGTTCCTTTCTCTTCAAAGAGTATTTCTCCGTCACAGGTGCCTGTGACAATTATTGTTTCGCCATCAATGTCGCATCCTATGCAGCATTTGAACTGTGCACGTCTGTCAGTGATGCCCTCCATCTGTTTCAGAACACCTTTGTTTCCAAGTGTTTTCTGCACATATGCGGAATATACGCCGGGAAAACCTCCTAAAGCGTCTACGAACAACCCTGAATCGTCGATAATGAAGTTGCTAAGACCTTCGGATCTCAACTCTTCCAATCCTTTGGCTACAACCTCTTCGAGTTCGGATGTCTGAATCTCATCATATGGAACTTTGGTGTGTTCCATAACGATTCCGAGGTCATCAAAGGATTTCTGATATTCTGCAACTTTCCCCGGATTGGATGTAATTACTTTCAGCTTCATGTATATCTGGCTCTCTCTTTGATGTTCTGTACTCTCTTCAGCACACTGTCTGATTCGGGCATATGTCTGCGATATGATTCTATGATTGTATCAAACAATGAGAACGATTCGGAATGGGCAGAACTGAATGCTCTTTCCAGAAGATGCAGGTCCACTCCCTTTTCCTCAAGACCGCATTTAGAACTTCCCATGGAGAAATCGATTATGCACAGTTCCCCATCATCCGTAAGTATCATGTTAGAGGTGGTGAGGTCCCCGTGACATATGTTTGCATTATGCATTTTAGCCAAAGACTCACCGATCTTCATACAAACATTCTCAGCATCTGAGCCCGAATCTATGATGTCCTTCACTTTTTTACCCTCTATGTACTCCATAATCAGGTTTCCGTTGTGAAGGTCTATGTCAAAAATAATCGGGGTTTTGACGCCGGAGGTTCTGACATCCCTCATGAGTTTTGCCTCATTCTTGGTTCTGGAGGTTCTCAGTCTGGAATCAAGTTCCGGATGCCTGTATGTTTTCTTAGGCCTGTGTTTAAGAATCGCTTTGTATCCCAGGTATTCGGTCATCTCCACGACAGCCTCTGCTCCCCTGTCAACTTCAGCATTCTTTTCCATGTAACATGGTAGAATCTGCACCTATATATAGTTCAAATCCAATGGTTGTGCAGGTATAGCTGATGAAATACACAATCACAGGAGATAACCTTCAGTTCGTCAATATTCAGTTGGAACAAGGGGAAAAGATACAGTCAACGGCCAATGCTATGAAGTATATGTCAGGCAACATGACCATGAATGCAAAGATGAAAGGAGGTCTTCTGAGCGGTTTGAAACGTTCACTGATGGGCGAGTCACTGTTCCTGTTGGAGTATGAATCCCGTGGCGGGCCCGGAATAGTAGGATTGGGTGGTGGACCTCCCGGAAAAATCCTGAATCTGGACATTTCCAAAGGAACATGGATGGTACAGAAGAGCGGATTCCTTTGTTCCGAAGAGACAGTGAACCTTGAAATGGCATTCCAGAAGAAGATGGGCGGAATATTCTTCGGCGGAGAAGGACTCATCCTTCAGAAACTGTCCGGAAACGGAATCGCATTCATCGCAGCTTGCGGTGACTTTAACGTCATCGATCTGAAACCTGGAGAGACATACAAGGTTTCATCGTCCAATGCAGTAGCATGGGAAGAATCCGTCAAGTTCGATATTTCAGCCACAGGTGGATTTAAGACTGCTATGTTCGGCGGAGAGGGATTGTTCCTGACAACACTTACCGGTCCGGGAAAAATTGTAATCCAGTCCATGACTGTTGCAGATCTGGCTATGGCTATTATGCCCTACATACCAACCAGTCAGTGAGGTAGATATGGATCCATCAAAAACACAGAAAAACAGTACGGTACTTTCTGCTTTCGGATTTGTAGGGGTGGCAGCAGTTATAATCGCAGCAATAGCAGCGATATTTCTGATCCCGGGAGCATTGGAGAATCTGATAATTGTATGTGCAATCATAATTATGGCTTTGGCAGTGATATGTGTTATCATAGCAATAGCTGCAGG
>SUSX01000010.1 GCA_015063195.1 Thermoplasmata archaeon
AATACCATGGCATACCGTACAATCACCAACGGTTCAGAATCAGTGGATGTGTACATGCTGCCATACGTCAGCCCAAGAGGTATGGGTTCACTCTTCCCAGACAGGGAGATAAGAACACATGAGGATGCTGTCAAAGCGATCATAGAAAACACACCGATGAAATTGGATTCGAAGAAGATTTTGATTGCACATCAGTTCGTCATAAACGGTGATGTAAAACCAGAAATTTCAGAATCGGAATTGATAACCGTCGGAGGAATAGACAGTGTTTCCTCGGAATTATTCGATATGTTTGATTATGTTGCCTTAGGTCACATTCACAATCCGCAATCAATCGGAAGGGATACGGTAAGATACTGCGGAACTCCCCTTGTATTCTCTAAATCCGAAGTGGGAAAGGAAAAGAGCATGACCGTTATCGAAATCGATGATTCCGTTTCTATCAGAACAATTCCGTTCGTACCGAAAAGGAATGTCAGAATACTCAAAGGTCCGTTACAGGAGATCATCGATAACGCATCGGATACTGATGATTTTGTTTACGTAACATTGACAGATGAACCTATCAATGCAATGTCCCGTCTGAGAGAGATATATCCAAATGTTGTATCGCTGGAATTTGATACCTTCAAAGCCGGAGCAGGAGTGTTCGAATTGGATCTTTCAGCTGAATCTATCGATCCAGAAGAAGCCTTCATCGATCTGTTCAGAAAGAACACAGATTCCGATCTGACTGACAAACAGAGGGACATTCTCCACAAACTCCTTTCAGAGGAGGTGATTCTCCCATGAGGCCTCTTAAACTCACTATGTCCGCATTCGGACCTTACGGTGATAAGACTGTTATTGATTTCACAGAATTCGGAAACAACGGAATCTTCCTTATCACCGGAGATACGGGTGCAGGTAAGACTTCGATTTTTGATGCAATGTCATATGCTTTGTTCGGAGAGATGAGCGGTGATAAAGGTGACGATTCCATCAGGAGTCATTTCGCTTCCGATACAACTGAAACATTTGTGGATTTCGAATTCGAACATGACGGTGATGCATTCAGGATAAGAAGGTCACCCAAACAGGAAGTTGCAAAGTTGAGGGGAACCGGATTCAAAAACAGAGGGGCGGAAGTCTTCCTTGAAAGGAAATCCGACGGGAAGGTATTCGAAAAGGACAAGGGAGTAAAAACCGCAGTCAAGGAAATCCTCGGAATAGAATTCAAACAATGGAAACAGATTGTAATGATCGCTCAGGGCAAGTTCCGTGAGATCCTTACATCAAGTACATCCGACAGACAGGAGATTTTCAGAGTCATATTCTCCACAGAAGCGATAAAAAGATTCCAGGAGAACCTGAAATTAAAGGAAAATGAACTTAAGACCAAGTATAACGATATCGGAAAGAATGCCGTCAACGAGATGGGAAAGATCATAATTGCTGAAGATTCCGAATACAAAGATGATTTAGAATCCTGTAAAGGAAACTCGGAGATGATTACCCCTGCATCTGTTCTTCTTGAGAAATTAATCACAGAGGATGAATCGATTCTAGAAAAAGAATCCAAGGATGAATCTGATTTAAATACAAAACTTATCCAACTGTCAACGGATAAGAAAACGGCAGATCAGTTGAATTCCGACATCTCCGATTTAGAATTAAAAACTTCAGAACTTGAAGAATTGGAATCCAGAAAATCCGAAATGGACAGATTGGAATCCGAACTGAAGAGATTCAACATTTATCTTACCGACATAAAACCTGAATTGTCAAGAAAGAAAGATGCTGATTTTGAAATTCAAAATCTCATAGAGAAAATCAATGTATTATCAGAGGAACTGAAAGAAATCAAAATCAAACATGAAACGGCAGCAGAAGAGAAACAGAAAGCGGATGCTATCGATTTGGATTCTTTGAAAAAGCAAAAAGATGAAATGGAATCTGCAGCAGGACTCTTCGATGAGATCAGCCGCCTCAATGATGATAAAATCAAACTTTTTAATGATCTGGGTATCAAGGAATCTGAACATCAGGCCCTAGTAGATAAGAAGCAGACAGTTGAAATTCAAATAACTGATAACAGGAAATTCCTGTCTGAAAACGAAAATAAGATTGAGGATAGAGGTTCTATCGAAGGATCCATACAATTGAATTTAGAAAAAATCAATAACATCGATAGGGCTTTGAAAAATCTTATCGATTTCAATAAACTGAGCGAGACCATTGAAGATTCAGAATCATCAAAAGCAGAGAAAGAAAAAGAATATTATGAATTACTGAAAGACTATCAGTCAAAGGAAAAGGAGTTCTACCTCAATCAGGCAGGTATTCTTGCTTCTAAACTTGAAAACGGTTCTCCATGTCCCGTATGCGGTTCAATAGATCATCCGAATCCTGCAGAAATATCGGAATCATCACTGTCCAAGGAGGATTTGGATTCTTTAAGAACTGATTTGGAATCATTCAGTGAGAAACTGAATGCATTAAAGGAATCTATAGCCTCTGATATAACAAAAAGAGATTCATATTTCAGTACAGCCAAAGAGTTGGTTTCAGGACTGGAATTGGTTGATACAAATGATGCTGGCTCATTTGAAAAATCACTCCGTAAACTAAAAGTTGAACTCAATAATAAAAACGAGATACTGAAAAATGAATTCAATGAGTTGAATATTCTTGCAAAGAAATTGAACGAAATCAGAGATCAGTTAAAGTTGACTGATGATGTAACCTCTAGTCTGAATAACTCAATCTCATCTTTGAATGAAGAAATATCTAGTATCAATGTAAATATCGGTAAAATCGACGGTCAGATCGATTCAAAGAAGGATTTGCTGAAATACGAATCTCCAGAAGAATTGACTTCTAAACTAGATGCAGTTAAGAAAGAACTTTCTGAAAAAGAGAACTACATAAAGGAATGTACCAAGATTTTCAATGATTTGGAGTTGGAATCAAACAGTAAAATACAATCTTTGAACGATTCTCAAAATTCATTGATTGATAAAGAGAAATCAATTACCCAGATCAATGAAAATATTGATTCCTTATTGTCAAAGAATAAGATTGATGAAAATCTTTTGCAGACATTCATGTCCTCAGAATCCGAATTCAATTCCAAACAAAATGAATTGAATGAGTATAATCAGAAATTAGGATCTCTTAATGATTCAATAGCAGATCTTAATAAAAGGACCGAAGGAAAGGAACCTGTGGATATCTCATCCCTAACAGAAGAGATGGAATCCGTCGAATCACAGTACAATGAGAAGAAAAAGATCTGTAACGAAATAAGATTACGTATTGAATCAAACAAGAAGATTTATGGGATTCTCGTAGAAACAAGTAAGAATCTAGCCAAAGTCGATGAAGAATCGAAAGAACTCCTCCCGCTGTCAAGGACAGCGAACGGCGGTTATGAGAACAAGCAGACATTCGAAGCATATATTCAATCTCTGTACTTCAGACGCGTTCTGTATTATGCGAACAAACGTCTCAGCACCATGACAAACGGAAGGTTCACTTTGATTCCAGGAAAGGAATCCAAAGGTAATGCATACTCAGGATTGGATATCGATGTACATGATGCATATACCGGAAAGACACGTCCTTGCGATACACTTTCCGGAGGGGAATCTTTCAAAGCATCACTGTCTCTGGCTCTCGGTCTTTCCGATGAGGTACAGTCTCTTAAAGGAGGAATAAAGATTGATACTCTGTTCATCGACGAAGGATTCGGTTCACTGGATCAGGAGTCTCTGAAACAGGCTATTTCAGTTCTGAACGAACTTACTGAAGGTAACAGACTTGTCGGGATTATATCACATGTTCCTGCTCTCAGGGAGCAGATAGACAGAAAGATTATTGTCTCTAATTCCGACGGAACAACCAGAGGCAGTTTCATCAAAACAGAGGTCTGATTTTTCAGACCTCTTCAGGTACATTCAGAATTTCTCTAGCATCAGAAATTCTGCAAGACCTATGCATTTGATTCCGTCCAAATCTCCGTCTAAGGGACTTTTCTCCAAGGTGACGACATATTTCGGATGGTAATCGTCAATTCCTTTGAGGTTTCCGAATTCACGTTCCACAACTTTCTCATCGGAAAGTCTTGTTGTTGCCTGAACGTATACAGATTCATCATTTTTTCTTGCAAAGAAGTCTACTTCATGCCCGTTGTTGTTACCGATCCATACATCAAATCCTCTGCTTCTGAGTTCTAAGAATATGATGTTCTCCATATATCCAGGAATATCATTGGGACGAAAACCTATTAATGCGTTTTTGATTGCGATATCTGAAAGATAATACTTGTATTTTGACCTCAGAATGTCCTTTCCTTTGATATCCATGGTTTCGACCCGGTATATCAGACATGCAGCTTCAAGATATGACAGGTAGGAATATACTGTGTCTTTACTGATTTTGTCTCCGTTGGAAAGGAATGTGTTGTAGATGTTATTCGCAGATACAAGATTTCCTACATTATCACATATGAAGCGTAAGATGCGTTCCAGTGCATTTGGTTGTTTCACGCCATATCTTGTTATTATATCTCTGAAAAGAATTGCCTGAACGATATCTCTAACTTCTGATATAGCATCGGTATCTTTGTAATCAGACTTCCAAACCGATGGAAAACCTCCGATTTTTAAGAATTTATCTAAAGCTTCATCCTGTGAAATAGATTTACGATACTTTTCTTCAAAAAGAATGCATTCAGAAAGAGTCAATGTAAATATTTCAGTTGTATTGAGCCTTCCACTGAGGTATGTTGCAAATTCCCCTGATAAAAGACGTGAATTGGATCCTGTGATGTATATGTCACAACATTTTTCAGCAATGAGTGATCGAATGATTGACTCCCACTCGTTAATATCCTGTACTTCATCAATCAAAAGTATGTTTTTTTCAGAGTCTGATAATGAATCTTTAATTGTTTCATACAGTAGGTTTGGATCTCTGTATTTTTGATTACTCCATAATTCCATATCAAACATGATTATATTGAAATCAGGGTGATTATCTGCAATCATTCTGAGTAATGTAGATTTTCCAGATCTTCTGATTCCAGTCATAACCTTAGCATTTCCATTACCGAAGAATGGTTTGATACGTTCTAATTGAGTTATTCGCTTGACAGGATCCATAATATGTCAACGAATGTTTAGGATTTAAAAATATCGATATTTCTGTTTGAAAAGGAAACAATAATAAAAATTAATAGAAGTTTCTGTTTGAAAAGGAAACACTTTCTAAATTATGATAAAATTTCTGTTTGAAAAGGAAACACGATTTTCTTAATACTGTGAAAAAAATTTATCTCCCATTTCATTATCACCATTTAATGAAGGTCACAGTTCTGACTGAGAACACATCCTTTAATGAATATTTAGATGCAGAACACGGATTGAGTCTTCTTATCGAAACGGACGGATACAGGATACTTTTTGATACCGGTCAGACAGATCTATTTTCAGTTAATGCGGATAAACTGGCACTTGATTTGAGTACTGTTGATTTATTGATAGTATCGCATGGTCACTATGACCACGGAGGAGGAATCGAAAGATTCCTTGAAATCAATGACAAAGCAAACATTGTCATCAGTAGATATGCCTTTGAATCCCATCACAATGCTTTAGAGAAATACATAGGATTGGATCAGTCTCTGAAAAACAACGGAAGATTCGTTTTCATTGAAGATGCAATGAAAATAGATGACAATATTATGATCTATACCTCTGACGGAAGGGATTGTTCTTATTACAACGACAACTTCGGTCTGACTCTTTTCGAGAACGGAATCCACATTCCCGATGATTTCAGACACGAGATCTATCTTGAAATCGCCGAAAAAAATAGAAAATATATTTTCAGCGGATGTTCCCACAAAGGCGTATTGAACATAATGTCCTGGTTCACTCCCGACGTATTCGTCGGAGGGTTCCATTTCATGAAGATTGATCCTATAAACCAGAAGGGTCTTCTGAAAGATTTGGCGGACAAACTTCTCAGTTACGATACAAAATATTACACATGTCACTGTACAGGTTCAGAACAATACGATATCCTGAAAAAAAGGATGTCTGATAAATTGGAATACATCTCGACAGGGATGTCTTTTGACTTGTAGATATAAAATGAAAATAAAGGGTGGTTTGACCCACCCTGTTTCAACATGCGAAGTATCCGTGGGTGCGGAGCATCCTCTTCTTCACAAGGTGTGAACCGAAGAAGTACACACATGCGATGAAAGGCATCCATATGAGACACCACAAGGGTATCGGGATGAGATTTGCGCATCCTGAGATTGCTTCCCAGAGTCCTCCGGTGAACGGGAGTATTGTACCGACTGCAAGTGCGATGATTGTGGTTGCCACCAATGCCTTACAGGACCAGGCCTGGAAGAACGGAAGCTTGTTGGTACGTACGATGTGAATTGACCACACCTGCATCCAATACTGTTCAATGCACCAAATGGACTGGAACAGGACCATGAAAGGTACGAGATCCACGATAGCTCCGCTTCCTGTTACGTAGGAATCGGAACTCAGATCAACCATTCCGAGGACCATGTCCTTCATGTTGGCGAAACCTTCTGCGACCATTGCATCAGGTGCAGCAATTGTCGGGAATATGACGAATATCATGAACAGCCACGTCATTATATCCGTCACCACACACATCGGTCCGTATCTCACCATCACCGATGTAAGATTCGGCGCATCCCATTTCCGCGGTTCTCTGACGAATTCATCCTCAACCGTATCCCACGGGATGATCATACAGGCGAAGTCGTTGATCAGGTTGAAGATAAGAATCATGATTCCGCCCATAGGTTCGAAGTTGAACAACAGTGAACCGAGGATCAATGAGAACATGTATCCGAAGTTGATGGAACCGATCATCTTCACATATTTGATGGAGTTGACGTATACCTTCCTTCCCTCTATTGCTCCTGTCTTAAGGATTCCGAGGTCCTTCTCGAGAAGGATCATGTTCGCAGTTTCCTTTGCGATATCCGTTCCGGTGTCGACAGAAATACTGACATCGGCATTCTTCATCGCAACAACATCATTGATTCCGTCTCCCATCAATCCAACGGTATGGCCGTTCGCACGGAGTGCAAGGACGATACGTGACTTGTTGTCAGGATTGAGACGTGCGAAAATGCTTGTCTTCTCCACAGCATCCTTCAGCTCTTCATCGGACATAGCATCGATCTCAGGTCCAACAAGAATAGACGAGGTATCGATTCCGATGCCTTCACAGACGTGGCGTGATACGTATTCGTTGTCACCTGTAAGGACCTTAACGGAGATTCCGTATTCTTTCATGTCCTGGATTGCCTGTTTGGCTGAAGGTTTGACAGGATCTGTGAACACGACGAATCCTGCGAAGATGAGATCCTTCTCATCAGAAACGTCGTAGTTCTCCTGTTTTGAAGGGATGTATTTGTGTGTGATACCGAGAACACGCATTCCCTTTGCGCTGTACCATTCTACCAGACCGAGAATATCGTTCTCAATCTGCGTGTTAAGGGGCTGTATATTTCCTTCCTCATCCAAATATCCGGATGAAATTGAAAGAATCTCAGGGATAGCCCCTTTGGTGATCATCATGTTGACATCATCGTTCTTCTTCACGACGACTGTAGCTCTCCTTCTGATGAAATCGAAGGGAACATCTGCAACGAACTCGTAGCTCTCAAGCTCTTCGAGATCGAGTTTCTCCTCTGCATATTCATCAATTGCCCAATCGATCTGATTGGTTGATGATTTCAGGTTCCTGCTGTTGAGACATGTGAGGAGTTCCACGGTGCTGCTGGGAGTACCGTAGATGTTGTTACATGCTTCAACGGAAATCCTGTTCTGTGTAAGTGTACCGGTCTTATCTGAACACAGAACATCCATAGCACCGAAGTTCTGAATGGATGTCACGTCCTTGACAATGACCTTGTTCTTGGACATGTCAATGGCACCCTTAGCTAGGTTGGTGGATACAATAGTAGCCAACATCTCGGGCATCAGACCGATTGCCAAAGTAAGTGCGAATATGACAGCTTCCATCACGTCCTCGAAGAGGAACGCACCGCTGTTCAGGTATCCTTTTACAATCATGATGATGAACACTGGAGGAACCATGAACACCATGAGTTTCAGAAGGACACTGACGATTGCCTTACTTCCTTTGTCATAAGTGGTGGCAGCAGCTTTTCTTGTAAGCTTCTCTGCCATGGATCCGAAGATTGTGTCGTCTCCGACAGCTACAACGATAGCCTCAGCGGATCCGGAAATCACATTTGTACCGGCGAATGCAAGGTTGTTGCATCCAAGTACACTGTCAACGTTTTCAACAATATCGGCGGATTTGGTCACACCTCCGGATTCTCCGGTAAGTGCGGATTGATCCACCTTGAGATGGTTTGATTCAATAATCCTGACATCTGCGGGAATTACATCTCCGGTGTCAAGGATGATGATATCTCCGACAACCAGTTCCTTGGAATCGATTTCCGATTCCATGTTCTCACGGCGTACCGTAATGATCGTGGTAACCATGTTGACCAGTTTTGCCGCTGCCTTACTGCTGCGTGTTTCCTGGATGAAAGTCATGGTTCCGCTGACAAGAATGAGTGTTGTCAGAATAATGAAGTAGATCCAGTCCGGTTCAAGGACCATCCAAAGAATGTCGATGATTGCTAAAGCGATTATGAATACATTAGCGAACGATTTATACAGTCTTTTAAGAGTTGCATGTTTGTTACGGTTGGTAACCTCGTTCTTTCCATATTGGATACGGGAGGTGGTGATTTCTTCATTGAAATGACCTTCCAACCTGCTGTTGTATTCTTCGATGACCTTGACCGCATCCGTTGATGCAGCCAACTTCATCCTTTGTTCAGGTGATTGCGTACCATTTACCACATTGATTCGTATGGCCTTATGTTATTTAACTTGGGCCATCACGGCAGCCAGCCAGACTTTCAAAATGTCGTTAAAAATGACATATTTTCAGAATATCGGTTGATAAGGGGGTGAACAGGGTCAGACCCTGTTCACTTCTGTTTCTTTCCCGAAAGCGTCGAATCCTATCTTTTTAACTGACTTAGGAATGTCTACCTTCTTCAATGCAGGACAGTCCGCAAATGCGTAATTTCCTATTGTTTTTACAGATTCGGGAATTTCTACGAACTCCAGAGATGTGCATCCTCTGAAAGCGTAGCTTCCGATAGATGTTACAGATTCCGGTATTACAATGAATTCCAAAAGGTCACATCCGTCGAAGGCACAGTCCTCAATCTCCTTTACGAAGTCGGGAACGTAGAAGAATTCCTGATACAGTCCTATGGGGCAGATACTGATTCTTTCCTGATTTTTGGAATAGACGACACCGTCTATCGAGGAAAATACAGGATTCTTCTTATGAACCGAAATCGATTCCAATGATTCGCATTTGGAAAAGGCGAACTTCTCTATCTTGGTGACTGAACTGGGTATTTCTATCGATTCCAATGATTCGCATCCTTTGAAGACTCCGTATTTGATTTCCTTTACAGATTCAGGAATTGTCACCTTAGCTAGGGATACGCAGTCATCAAATGCGTATTCTCCGATATCCTTCACTGATTTGGGGATGTCTATCTCGGTAAGCGAGGAACAGTCCTCGAATGCATATTCCCCTATCTTTTCAACGGATTTCGGAATCTCTATGTTTATCAGAGATTCACAGTCCTTGAATGTATAAGCTTCAATGGATTCTATTGATTTCGGAAGTTTTACTGTTTCAAGTGATTTACATCCTCTGAATGTACATTCTCCCATACTTTCAACGGATTTCGGAATATCCATGGAAATCAGTGACACACAGTTGCTGAAAGCGAAACTTCCTATGTTTTCGACGGAATCAGGAATCTTAAGTTCAACAAGAGATTTGCATCCTCTGAATGCTGAGTCTCCGATACTTTCAACGGAATCAGGAATTGTAACAGTTTCCAGGGATTCGAATTCACTGAAAGCGAAGTTTCCTATTTTTGTAACGGAATCGGGAATAACCACGCTTTTGGTCTTTTTATTTTTGAGATTCGAAACTCCTCTTATTTCTGTTACGGGGTATGTCTTACCTGAAAGTGTGATCCTCTCAGGAATCCTGATGTCTGCTTTATCGGGTATGATTTTTACAATCCTGACAGATTTTCCCTTTTCGTCAGGTTTGTATTCGAACTTACCGTCTGACCATATGTTCTCAGTGAAATTGACCACGGATGCAGTCGGAACTGATGATTTTGAATTTCTGAAATCTTTGATCAGTCCTTCTACATAATCATCGGAAAGAAGGGTTTTCTTTGCAATGACTCCGACCAGGTGTGAATACTTCTCCGAGAATATCGCTTCGGAGAAATCATCCTTGCATGTTTTGCAAATGTAAGTGATCGATCTGACGTCTACAGGGTCAAGGCCGTGTTTCTTGATGAAAGGGATAATTACAGAAATATCATTCCTTAACTGTTCAGAATCCCATCTAAAAAATATATTTTCGAACAGTTCACATCTATTCATAGTTATCCTATAAACTATATGGTATTTTCCCTATATAAAGTGGTGTTAAAAGAATCCTGCCGATTATCGCTGTTTACCCATAAAGTATTATATTGTTTCACACTGGGTACTTCTGATTCCCATGAGCTACGACGAAGGAAAGACCAGGAACCGTGACGGAAACAGAAGTCGTGACCGCAAATCGTTTAGAAATGATTCGGAAGACGGCAGAAGAGACAACAGGTCCCGTGACGGAAAAAAGGATTTCAAACCTCGTAACCGTGATGACAGGAGGTCTGGAAACGGTCGTGACTTCAAATCAGGCAATAGGAAGAAATTCGGTGACCGTAAGTCTTCTGGAAACAGCAGAGACAGAAGTCCCGTACGTGAATTTTCAGATAAACCCCGGTTCGTGGACAGGGAGGAATCACCTAAGGAGGAGAAAACTGTCGTTCACAATGAACGTAAACTCTCCATCCCGTCAACAGCTCAGAAGATTCTGTTCAAAGGTGTTGATTTCGAAGAGAACGGCAAAACTGATACCGCATTGGCGCTTTATCTCCACGGAATCGTACTTCTGAGCGGCGGATGTGAGAAGAATGCTCTCAGGATTCTGAGGAATGCAGGACGTGACGAATTCGACAATGTAAGGGAAAGAATAGCGGTCAGATGTTCCGAAGATGCTCTCATCGTTTTCGACAGGCTCTGCTACTCACTCAACTCCGATTATCCCACTCCTGTGTTGGATAAGGGAGTCTCCGAAGGAAATCCTGTTGCCATCTATTCCAAAATACTCCTGGAGGAATTGGACGGGGAGGATGCAAGCATCGATTTGTTCGTCAACGCTGTTGACGACAAGGAGGAAATGGTTGTCAACGGACTGAAACTCCTTGTGAGAAAGAAGGATTCAGTTAAGGCAGAGAACCATCTTAAGAATCTCGACAACCGTAAGAAGAAGAAACAGTCTCTCCGCGGAACATTCATTAAAGCGATGAAAGGGGAATCCTATGCTGTAAGGGAGCTGGAGAAACTCTCTGATGAATTGAAAGAGGCAGCATTCTACAAAGGATACCTCACAGCCCACGAGAATGGTGAATCCGAGGAATATCTCAGAGATAACATGGAATCTTTCAGGGATGTCATCCTTTCAACCGCATCGGAGTTCGGTATATCCGACACTGCTTACGGAAAGTACCTCAGAGCAAAGAGGATTCAGACCAATGACGGAGATTGGGTCCATTCAATGATTGCTGCATACAAAGCAGGATCCCGGGAGGCATTGGAGGAACTCCGTCCTGTTCAGACACGTAAGGATGTGAAGGCATCTCTGGAAACAATATGTTTACAGAAAGGCGATGTTGAAGGATTGGTACGCTTCTTCGACGGAGAGGACACGGCATGTCTCGACAAATACTGTTCCGCAGATCCTCAGAGAGTGATCGAAGTAGGAAGACTTCTCGGCGGAGCAAGAGAGATCGATTGGCTTAAGAGAGGATTCCGTAACGGAAACGAAGCATGCAAGGACGTTCTTCTTTCAATGGTCGATGACGAGAGCCGTCACGGTAAACTTCTTGTTTATGCTTTACACGATGTAGGGGCGGAACTTGAATCTGCCAAACTCTATTTCAGGATGGGCGACGATCCTTCACTTCCTTCAGTAAAATGGTTGGCAAAAGTATGTGCCGACGAGGAAGCAAAAGAATATGTCCGTCAGCAGTTTGAAGCCAAGGGAGATTTGGAGACTTTTGAATCAATCTTCATTGAGGACGGATACAAACCCAAATATTCCGGTAAAGGCCGTAACAACGGTAGATTCAGGAAAGGCGGAAAAGGACGCAGATAAGTCTGATTAAAGGAAGTCGTCGATATCTATCAATTCGACATCTTTTCTTTCCTTCAGACTTTCCGTAAATCCTGATTTGGAATATATCACAGGATGTGTTTCGTCATATCCTTTGACGAGTGCTATTCTGTGTATCAGTGTTTCAAGAACCTCTGTTCCGACAGGTTCATTCCTGTATTTGCATTCTGCAAACCATCCTATCCTCTTTCCGTTATTGATGGATGTTGATACAAGGTCGATTTCTTCCTGTGTTCTGTTTATAGGATCCGAACCCCACCATTTTCCGATCTGTCCCGGGTGGATTTTTATGAGATGCTGAGCGCATATTCCTTCAAAAATCCTGCCCATGTCTGTTTCCATGAGATTTACTATACTGTCAGATGCAGACGACAAATCATTTACGTATTCTACTATTGGAAGGATTCTTCTGAATTGGAATCTAAGGAATGAATCTGTGATTTCATATCTGACACTTTTACCTTCAGGGTTATCTACAGGTGCAATTTTCTCAATGAAGTCTGTTGACATTAACGATTTTAGATGTTTATGTACCGTCGCCTGATCAAGACCGCAGCATGAGGCGATCTCTGAGATCTTGTTTTTACCATCGGCTATCGATTGAAGAATGGAGAAATATGTAAATGGATTCTCGAATTCTTCCATAAGTACAAATTCGTGCTCGTTTCTGAAAAATGAGTCTTCCTTAAGGAAAAGTCTTTCAACATTTTCATTTAATGGAAGTGACGGATCGAACATCAGGAGGTACATGGGAACTCCTCCGACCATTCCGTAAATCTTCAGTGCATCGTCTCTGTCAAATCCATTCAGTATCTTCATCGATTCCCATATGTTCATGGGGTGGATTTCCAACGATCCAGTACGTCTTCCGTAGATTGGGCTCTTATATCCTAATACTTCGTGATGCATGATACTTACAGAGGATCCGCACAGAATCAGAAACAGTTTGGACTCACCCATCTCATCTAGAAATTCCTGAAGAATATCATTTATTTCCGGAGATTTTCTTATAAGATTTGGGTACTCATCGATTATCAGCAGATAACGTTCATTCATCGAGCGTTTTCTGACTTCAACAAGAACTTCATCCAATGACATCTCGACTTTAGAATCAATTCCGAGTATTCTCGATCCGAGTCTGTTTATGTTATCGTGAATGTTTCCTCTTGTCGCAGAGAAGTATACTCCGTTTTTATCTCTGACAAATTCCTTCAACAATGTTGTTTTTCCGACACGTCTGCGCCCGTAGATGGGCATCATTTCGTATCTGTCAGAGTTATAACGTTCATTAAGTAAACTGAGTTCTGCTTCTCTGCCAATCACATTATTTAGATAGCATTCATAGTATTTTACCCTTTGTAAGTTTTACTCACGTAAGTTTTACAAACGGCAAATTATCAATTTAATCTGTACCATAATGTATTGGCTATTACAAATATAGAAATCCGACTCTTTGTGTTTTTATCGAAATAGAATTGCCTGAAGAGTCCTTTTTTCAATATGGAAGCGGATATATCACTCGGATTTTCAAGATACAGTCTCTTTTGTTTGGGTTAACTATACAAATATGCTATGTATTACCCTGTTGAGAGGTATTAGATGGCACTGATAGCTTGCAGATGCCCGCATTGCGGCGGGGAAGTCAATATGGATGAAAACCTGGAATCCGGTTTCTGTGTTTACTGCGGAAATAAGGTAATCAACCAGAACATCTCCAAAGTGAAGGTTGCCATTGACAGATCTTCCGAATTAGTCAATACGCTTACCTTGGCTAAGAGTTATCTTTATGACAGAGACACTTACACTGCACAGAACCTTCTCAGAAGGGCGATGGAGATAGACTCCCGTAATTCCGATGTATGGTACATGGATGCAGTCCTTGATGTAAGAAACAGAAAATCAGACCTCGAACGTGCTAAACAGTTCCCTTCATTGGGTATATTCTCATATTCGGATTACAACAGTTACAAGAACAATGTTTCTTCCGAAAACGGAAAGGTTGCATACATTATTCTTGCCGTGTTCGGATTCATGGGTATTTTCGCTACAATCCCGATTACTATCATATTCGGTCTGTACTGGCTCACACCTCTTGTGCTTGCAGTTGTAGTTGTTATCGCATTAATTATCACACTTGTACTCAGGAGCAAGAAGACTGTTGTAACCGATCCGCATCTGGAAGAGGCGCATAATGCAGCTCTTTCTCATGTTTCCGATGAGGAAAAGAACAAACTCCAATAAACTCACTTATTTCTTGGCTCTCCTCTGTCAAACAGTATTTCAACGTCATCTCCGCAGTTAAACATTGATACAGACATCGGACAGTTTCCATTCTTACAACCTTTGTAATTGTGTCACATCTCAATCCTTAAATTGTAAGTGTGCCGTACGAGGCACGGTAGTGCTCATCCAAGCACTTCCGCCGGGTTTCAATCGGAATCTGACGGAAAAGGACCAAGGAAAAGGATCTAACGATGAAGATCAGAATCGGAATTGCAGGATACGGAAACCTCGGAAGAGGTGTGGAATGCGCTGTCAAAAACACAGATGATACGGAGCTTGTAGCAGTCTTCACCCGCAGGAACCCTGATGGTGTTAAGACCCTTACCGGCGTACCTGTATATGACATGAGAAGTATTTCCGAATGGAAAGATAAGATCGATGTCCTCATTCTCTGCGGAGGAAGTGCAAACGATCTTCCCACTCAGACTCCGGAACTTGCCAAGTATTTCACAGTCGTGGACAGTTTCGATACACATGCCAAGATTCCTGAACATTTCTCCAATGTTGATGAAGTATGCCGTGCTAACGGAACCCTCGGCATAATCTCAGTCGGATGGGATCCTGGATTATTCTCACTCAACCGTCTTCTCGGTCAGGCAATTCTCCCCAACGGAAAGGACTACACATTCTGGGGACGCGGAGTCAGTCAGGGACATTCCGATGCCGTAAGGCGTGTTCCCGGTGTAAAGGATGCACGTCAGTATACCATTCCTGTGGAAAGTGCATTGGCAGCTGTCCGTGAAGGAAAGAATCCTGAGCTGACAACAAGGGAGAAACACATCAGGGAGTGTTTTGTCGTTGCGGAGGAAGGTGCAGATCTCCAGGAGATCGAGAACACCATCAAGACAATGCCGAACTACTTCGCCGATTACGATACCATTGTGCACTTCATCAGCGAGGAGGAATTCAACCGCGACCATCTCGGAATACCTCACGGCGGAGTAGTTATCCGCAGCGGTCAGACAGGTTTGGACGGAGACACAAATCATGTTATGGAATTCAAGATCGATCTCGATTCCAACCCTGAGTTCACAGCAAGTGTTCTGGTTGCATATGCAAGGGCTGCATACCGCATGAGGTCAGAAGGAACGATAGGATGTAAGACCGTGTTCGATATTGCACCTGCATATCTGCATCCTTCATCACCCGAGGAACAGCGCAAGAATCTGTTGTAATCCCTCAGAGATTCAATTAAAACTGTCAGATGAGCGGTAGTTTTCTCATTCTGAAATTTACCCTTATTTGGCAGTTTTTTCATAAATTTAAGTAAGTCTGAAAAATCCGTCGGGAAAATTCAGATTAATCTGAAAAATCCGTCGGGAAAATTCAGAATCTTTATATTATCCTAATTATTATATCAATTATGCTCAGAAGGAAGGCCTATGATGCACTGATGTCCTGGAAGAACCGTAACCATAAGCCGCTGTTGGTAAAAGGTCAGAGACAAGTAGGTAAAACCTTCATCATTGAGAAATTCGGACGTGACAACTACTCCAATGTTATCCTTGTAAATTTCGTAGAGAATGATCGCATCAAATCTGTATTCGATGATAATCTCGATGTAGACTCAATAATAACTGCAATGAGTATGTATATTCCTGATGCAAAGTTCGTTCCGAAAGAGACACTCATAATATTTGACGAGATTCAGGAATGTCCCAGAGCACGTACATCATTGAAATTCTTCGATATTGACGGAAGATTTGATGTCATTGCAACAGGTTCTCTTCTCGGTGTAAATACTCACGGTATCAATTCAATCGATGCACCCGTGCCCGTGGGATATGAAGAACACATGATCATGTATTCTCTTGATTTTGAGGAATTTGTTTGGGCAAAAGGTGTAGATGAAAAAGTGATATCGCATCTACGCCAGAGAATAACAAACAAGGAACCTATTGAAAGAGCATACATGGAAAGATTTGACAGTCTTTTCAGAGAATTCATGATTGTGGGGGGTATGCCTCAGGCTGTACAGACGTTTATCGATGAGAACAGTTTCAGTTCTACCGGAAGAATAATCAATTCAATTACAGAGGCAGCTAAGGCAGATATGAACAGATACAATGATCCTTTGAAGGCCGGTAAAATAGTTTCATGTTTCAATTCAATTCCTTCTCAGTTGTCCCAGTCCAATAAGAAATTCATGTATTCGCGTATCGACGGTAAAGGTTCGAGAAAATCAGCTGAGATGTACTCAGATTCTCTTGATTGGATAGTAAATGCCGGGTATTGCAATGCCTGTAGAAAACTTGAGAGTTTGGACAGACCTTTAATGTCAAAAGAAGTCCATGATCAATTCAAAGCATACATGTCCGATACAGGTATGTTAATCCATATGTACGGTGAGGATACAATCCGTGCGATTTATTCCGATGATATGTCGTATAATTTAGGAGCCATAGTAGAGAATGTTGCTGCAGAATGTATCACAAAATGCGGTTATGTTCCCAGATATTATTCCAAAAACAAAGGAGAAGGCAGGATGGAGTTGGATTTTGTCATCGATTTAGGGTCCGAATTATCTGTTTTGGAGATAAAATCCGGAAAATATCGTGAATATCCATCATTGAGCAAGGTTTCTGATCATTTCAACATTGACAGAAGGATTGTTTTCGGCAGAAGTAACATAGAAATTACCGATGACGGAATCGAACATTATCCTATATTCGCCATAGCATTCCTGAACTCTTTAGAGAAAAAATGGGGCGGACCTGACTTCTGAGAGTCATTCCTAATAAAGACAATATGATTATCAAATATGAGGATTCTCATATCCGAATGGTATGAATCAAGAGCAAATGCATCACGTTATGACATTAGGTTTTATTCAGTTGATCCGAGAGCATCAACATACAATTAGGAATTGTTGACTGAATGTCTTTGTAATATTTACCGTGATGAGGTGGTTAATGCTGCATTTTCCCTGCCTGACGATCACATTATGAATCTGCCTATCTGTGATGATATTCTTAGAAAGCGTATGAAGCATTGGATGCAGATGCGGAGAGGAATCGGAAGAACATACCTGAAGAATTACCCCATCTTGTTGCAGATTCCCGTGTGTTCGCATCAGGGATAGTATCTTTGGAATTTGCATCGGAATGTGAGAAAAAGTTTTCGGAATACACAGAGAAGGCAGACATAATCTTCGGTAAGTGGTTATGGCATACATTTGAAGAGATTCCTTTGCTCGGAGAAGAAGCTGTAGCACTCACAGATGCATTACGTTTTTCCACATATAATATGGAAGAAGATGATAAGAATCTCAGGATTTTCAACAATAATGTATCCATAAAATTAATCGATGTAACATTCGACCGCAGCAGCCTGAGTAAAATGTTTGATGTTCGTCAATGTGAGCTATACCTTGAGACGGAATATGGGAGCTTTATCTCCCAATGATAAATTCTTCCGCAATCTGAGTTCAAAAAATGATGAGAGTTAATGTAATATAACTCAGAACCTTATAAAGTTAAAAGGATATAAAAAATATAACGGTTTAAATATTTATGCGGTATCCAGACTTATTACGGTAAATACATTTCAGTGATCGGGATATGATTTATTACATATGATATCGGGATTGATAAAAACAGGTAGTGAGAAGCCATTTTTGTAACCAACTCTTCACAATAATGATTCCCTGTCCATTCATTGACGTATAGAAACGATATGTGCGCATATCGACCATTATATAGTTAGAAATCCAATTATTCCTTCTGAAAAATGGTGATATGTATGGGCGAGAAGTCGTTCGAGGCAGAGGATTTCCTAAGGTCCGGTTGTGGGTCTGCAGGCGATTCCGAATCGGAATTCAATTCGGTCTTCAGAGGCAGAGTTGATTCAGTTGAGGCAGAATCCTCATCGTCACTGAGATTCGTAGGATACAGGGACGGAATCAGAAACGAATTCACTGTCCGTTACAATCAGTCATCTGTTGTGAATATTTCTGACGATCAATGCTACCGTAACTGTTGGTTCGGATTATTACCCGATGTTGTTTCTAAACACCTGAGATTTGTGAACTGTGTATTCTCGGAAGAAATAGTTCTCAATGATCCGTATGTCGCCGAATTCACTCACTGTGTATTTCTGAAGGGTTTATCCATAACAGGTATGCTTTCCTCCGACCGTTTTATTTTGACATCATGTATAGTGAATGGTCAATTATCTATCGATAACTGTAAAGTAAATGTATTGAGGCTGGATAGATGTAACCTGGGAGACATGATTATTAGAAATTCCCGTGTGAACGGGGAATTTGATATTCACAGTTCATTTTTCACGGGATCAGTGAAATTACATAACTGTCTGTTCAGCGGCAGTTGTGTAGAGTTAAAGGAACTCTCAATCAATCACGATTTGGAACTGTCCTCCTGCATCTCGATCTGTCCTGTAGGTATATCTTTCTGCAGATTATCTGATCTGAGAGTATCGGGTTGTAAGTTCGATACGTTGGATATTAACGGAGTACATTCCCATGCCTATGTCAGGCTGGATAGTATGGAAGCCTGTTCCTGCTCCACAGAATCTGACATCCCCGGAACAATGTTCAGAAATGTGATTGTCAATAACGTGACTTCGATGAGGGATATCATTTTTTCAAGAGTCGACCTCATCGATTGTATATTCAAGAACGACTGTATAATCAATGACAGGAATCCCGATCCATCAAACATGTTCTTTGACAGTATAGCATCTTACGGATTGGCGGAGATGGCGTCACAGGAGTACAATATCCAGATGTTGATACTATTGAATTCAAGATTCCTCGCAAATTTGTCTGTTGGGGATATGTATCGCCGTATGTGTATCGATGGTACCATGTTCGACGGTACTGTTGATATGAATATCGATTATGCCCGTATCGTAAAAGGTTCAGTCGTAAGGAGGATGAATCCGGACTGCAGACTGTATGCAGATGATAGCAGATTCGTCGATTCTTCCACATTGCTGTCTATATCCGAGGCGATGTATCGCAACAGGAAGTACATTGAATCCGAAAGGTGGTATATCGCGTACAGGGTAAGGCAGCGCTATGAGGGTAACGGATTCGATAAATGCATATCATTAGCACATGAGCTTATCAGCGGATTCGGAAAGTCGCCTTCAAGGATGCTGTTAACATCCGTTGTTATTCTTCTGATATTCTCAATCGGTTATTTTGTTGCAGGATTGGGCGGTTTCGGCGATTGTATGTACATGAGCGGAATAACGTTCTTTACCATCGGATACGGGGAAGTGGGTATCATTAATTCCGTTTCCAAGGCTTTGGCCGTAACGGAGGGGGGATTCGGATTGGTCATGATGGCATACATGGTTACTGTTATGTGCAACCGGAAGAGATGATTCCTGTCTGAAACATATCACGTATCTGTTCTTATATCAACGTAAAGATTTGTCAGTAATGGTATGTGAATGTTCATATTGTATATGCGAATGGACAGGGAATTCAACACAGCCAAGGACTTATTAAAACGAGGCTGTGGGTAGCCAGGCAGGTCCGCGGTCAAAGACAAATCAGCGAACCCTTATCGGTGCACTTACGGAATTTGAGTTCCACTCAAATTATCGCAGAGCCAAATTTTCGAATCGATCAGAAATCCCTGAGAGATTCGGCATTAAAAATGGCGCATCAATAAGCACTTCAAACATGACAACGCTGGACAAAAGATAAAGCGCGGAGTGGGAGATTCGAACTCCCGGGGAGATACTCCACCGGTTTTCAAGACCGGCGCCGTGGTCCAGGCTTAGCTAACTCCGCCTTGAAACCCCTTAATGATTCATCATATAAAAAGAAAGCTGTAACTCATATGTGCTAAAGCACTTATTATTCAGTAGATGAGAGTCAGAATCAGATATGATCATCCGTTTTTCTTTGCACTTATCTCAATAACATCCAGTCTGAAAACGGCAGTATGTGGGATTACCTTGCTATCATATTCGAAATCTCTTGTCTCTGTATAACGATTCATCAGAATGTCCAATCCTTTCTTTTTCTCATCATCTTCAAGGATGTTGACATCTGCCGTACCCATCACAGATCTGTAATCTATAGTCGCCTGTTTTCTTTCCGGGATCAGACGGATATTCTGACAGCAGTCCATTTCAAAGGAACATTTTCCGTTTTTTTTTATGAGATCCATTTTTCTACCTTCAAGTGCCCCATGAACATAGAAATTGATTCTGTTTCCGTCCACAGTGTATCCGAAGTTCATGGGAACTATGTACGGGAACTCTCCGTCGGAAAGACCGATTCTGATTATCTCGCATTCATTGATTATTTTAACAACAGAATCAAAGTCTGTGACTTCTCTGTCTTTCCTTCTCATATTAACGTGATTATCTAACTGGTTACTATTTTTTTCGTTAATCTGTATTTTTGAATAAAAATTTCAGTTATCTGTTAACAGCGTTAATATATACTATCAAATTGATACCATATCAATGAGCGGAAAGAGAGTATTGATCATCGGAGGTGTTGCGGCCGGAGCGTCTGCAGCCGCAAGACTCAGACGTCTAGATGAGACGGCAGAGATTACCATCATCGAAAGAAGCAATCACATATCGTATGCAAACTGCGGACTTCCTTACTATGTGGGAGATACAATAAAGGAGAAGTCCAAACTCACACTCCAGAGTCCCCAATCGTTCAAATCACGTTTCAATATAGATTCAAGGGTGAACAGTGAAGCCCTGTCCATAGATTCCGAAAACAAGACTGTAAGAATCAGAGACCTTGTTACAGGGGAGGAGTATGATCAGCCGTATGATAAACTCGTTCTGTGCCCGGGCGCAAAAGCGATAGTTCCCAGAATAGACGGCGTGGATGATGAAAGAGTAATGACACTCCGTACCGTTGAAGATACGCTCCTGATGAAAGAGTTCATTCTTGAAAGGAAACCTGAACATGCTGTTGTCGCCGGCGGGGGATATATCGGAATAGAGATCGCAGAGAATCTCATTGCCATGGGAGTTAAAGTAACTCTTGTCCAACGTCCCGATCAGATACTTCCGCCTTTTGATAAGGATATCCTTTCCGAAGCCCATGCACACATCAGACAGCACGGAGTAGATCTGAGACTTTCCACCGAACTTAAAGGAATAAGATCCGGTGACAGACTCACGGCAGAGTTCGCATCCGGGGATTCAGTGGAGACTGATATGCTCATACTCGCTCTCGGGGTGGTTCCCGATACCGAACTTGCTAAAAAAGCAGGGTTGGAGATGGGAATCAAAGGATCGATTGTCGTTAACGAGTACATGGAGACATCGGTTCCCGACATCTATGCAGCAGGCGATGCCGTTCAGATCAAACATCTTGTTACAGGTGACGATGCACACATTGCTTTGGCAGGTCCTGCCAACAGACAGGGAAGGATAATTGCAGACAATATCTGCGGAATGAAACGCAGATACAGAGGTGCTTTGGGATCATCCATCATAAAGATATTCGACATGACATTGGCATCCACAGGACTCAATGAGAAGACTGCCAAAGCAGCAGGAATCAGGTATGATAAGGTGTACACCTACTCCGCATCGAATGCTACTTACTATCCCGGTGCAAATAACATGAGTGTCAAAGTACTCTTTGAACCGGACACAGGTGTCATTCTCGGAGCACAGATAGCAGGATTCAACGGTGTGGACAAGAGAATCGATGTCTTTGCAACAGCAGTGTTCTCGAAACTCACCGCATTCGATCTGATTGATTTGGATCTTGCATACGCTCCTCCTTTTGCATCCGCAAAGGATCCAGTAAATATGGCAGCATATGTCATAACAAATGTAATCGAAGGTACTGTGAAACAGTATTTCTGGTATGAACTGGACGGTCATATATCGGATCCGAACGTCACTGTGTTGGATGTAAGAACGGATGCGGAAGTCGCAAGCCAACCCATGAAAGGAGTGCAGCATATACCCTTGGACAGCCTCAGAGAAAGGATATCTGAGGTAGATAAGAGTAAACCCGTGTATGTCATGTGTTTCAGCGGTCTGAGGAGTTACATCGGATACAGGATACTGGCACAGAGCGGATATGACTGTTATAACCTTGCAGGAGGATACAGGCTTTACTCGTCCATAATGAGAGATTTGGATTACGTTGACTGCAGCCGCCATCCGTGCGGAGAAAAGAAGGAATGAATATGAAACTGAAGAACAAGGTAGCAATAGTTACGGGATCCTCCAGAGGGATCGGATTTTCAATTGCAAAAGCATTCGTGAAGGAAGGTGCTTCCGTAGTCATCTGCGGAAGCAGACAGTCAAGTGCTGATAAGGCTAAGGAAAAGATTCTTTCCGAATATCCTGACGCAGATCTTCTTGCCATCGGTGTAAATGTCACGGATACCAATGAGATTGTCAATCTTGTATCGGAGACAGTCAACAGGTGGGGAAGGATCGATATCCTCGTAAACAACGCGGGTGTGACCTCTGCTCAGAGGATATTTGACATGACTGATGAGGATTTCACTTCAGTCATAGACATTAACCTTACAGGCCCGTTCAAGATGATCAGGGAGATATCCAAGGTTATGATGAAGACCGGAGGCAGCATCATCAACACAAGTTCCATGGTGGGAACATACGGCGGTAAGATGCAGACTGCATACTCCTCATCCAAGTTCGGTATCAACGGTCTAACTAAATCATGCGCTAAGGAACTCGGTCAGTATAATATCAGAGTGAATGCAGTTGCACCCGGTGCTGTCGCAACAGATATGGCCGCTCAGAACACCGATGAGAGGATGATGCAGTTCCTCACTTCGCTGACACCTTTGGGAAGGGTAGCGGATCCAGATGAGCTTGCAGGGGCCTATGTATATCTGGCTTCCGACGATTCCTCTTTCACAACAGGAACCATCATAAACGTAGACGGCGGAATCGTCATCTGAAGAAACTGAAAGGGGTTATATCCCCTCTTCTTCTTTATTCTCTAATACAAAAAATGAGGGCCGAAGCCCTCTGTGTTTCTGAGATCAGTAGTTCTGACAGTTGATCTCGAAGTAGCTCTGTGCGTATCCGCATACAGCACACATCTCGGGTGCTTTTGTACCGACGACAATGTGTCCGCAGTTGCGGCATTCCCAGACTTTAACTTCGCTCTTCTCGAAGACCTGCTTGTACTCTACGTTCTTGAGGAGTGCGCGGTAGCGTTCCTCGTGGCGCTTCTCGATCTCTGCGACCATGCGGAACTTTGCTGCGAGCTCAGGGAATCCTTCCTTCTCTGCTGTCTCCGCAAATCCGGCGTACATGTCGGTCCACTCGTAGTTCTCACCGTCGGCGGCATGCTCGAGGTTCTGTGCTGTGTTGCCCAATTCTCCGAGTTCGGTGAACCAGAGTTTTGCGTGCTCCCTCTCGTTGTGTGCTGTCTGGAGGAAGAGTGCAGCAATCTGCTCGTATCCCTCGGACTGTGCTACCTGTGCGAAGTATGTGTACTTGTTCCTTGCCTGTGATTCACCTGCAAAAGCTTCCATCAGGTTCTTCTCGGTCTGTGTTCCTGCATACTTGTTCTTGGGTTCCTCAACTGCGAAGGGCTCCAACTGCTTTCCTGTTGCTTTACAAATAGGGCAGACGGGTTCCTCGCCCTCGGGAGCGTCGAAGACTGCTCCGCATGTCTTACATCTGTATTTGACCATCTTGGTTCTCTCCTCTGTTGTTCCGCTGCAGTCGTTGCAGGGTATTTTGTTAAGAAGTTTCTGTGCCGCCTCAAGGGGGAATCCTTCGGGTGCGTTCTCGATCATATCAAGAAGCATCTGCCTTGTGTTTCCGCTCTGAGGGAGCATGTATCCTGATTCTCTGATGATGTCTTCTGCCATGAGGCGTGATGAAATGGAAACAGCCTTCATGAGGCGGTAGAGTGTATCGTCATCAGTTTCATCCGCGACCTTTTCGGCAGCGAACTCTGTCTTGGATTTACTGTCAGAAAGTTTGTTGAGTACAGCTACTACAGGTTCTTCCTTCTTCTGCTGAGGCGGCATTACCTCCGGAATCATACTGATGGCTCCGGAAGGACATGATGCTGCACAGTCTCCGCATCCGATACATTTTGATACGTCGATGATACTGTCTTCAGTATCTGTTGCACCTGTAGGGCATACGTAAAGACAGAGACACTCCTTCGTACAGAGACGGAGGTTACGTACTGCTACTTTCTTCATGCCTTCACCTTCCTTTCGACTTTGTTGAACTTCCAATCGGGAACCTTACATACGGGGCAGAGTGCAGGTGCATTCTCTCCCACGTATACGAATCCGCATACGCTGCAGACCCAAATCTCGGTGTCCTTGAGGAATTCCTGATTGCTGTTGTATCTCTCCATCAACGAATCGAGGATACGTGTGACCTTCTCTCCCCAAACACAGATTCTGTGTGAACCGCGGTCTTTGTATTCCTTGGATATGTCGTATGACTGAGGATACTTCTCTTCAAGATCCTTTTTCAGATTCTCGGTGATGAACTGAACGTCAGCATCGTTAACGGCAGGGGTGATAGATGTGTAATAATCGGCAAGTTCCCTGAAGAGTTTCATCTCCTCGTACTTGTACTGCATCTCGCATCCGCGTGCGAGATTGGAACAGAGGGCTGCCAACTGACCGACGGACAGTTTCATTGCATCCTCATCGATCTCCACCGGTGCCGATACTTTCTTCTTTGTTTCAGCGGCTCCTTCGGCGATGAACATTGACTTAGGTGCTCCGCAGAGGGGACAAACCCAATCATCGGGGAGGTCCTCGAAACGTGTACCGTTGTCATCATCGTGGATATAACCGCAGATGGGGCATCTGTATTTCATGTGAACTCCTGATACTGCATTCCGTAGGAATGCATTATGAATTCTCAATTCCTGGATGTCTATTAAAACATACTGGCTGATTAGGAAATCCTAATATCAGCGATGCTCAAAAAATCTCGCTACATCACCTACCGGATCCGTTGTAAGATCCGCTTCCAGTATCTTTTTGTACTTCGATGCGCGGTAGTCCATGATGACCGCCATGCCTCTGTCAGTCTCGGTTCTGATGAGACGTCCTATAGCCTGTTTCATCTTTCTTATGGCAGGTACGACTGATGTGTACTCCATTCCCTTCCAGGGTCCGAACTTTTTGTCATACAGATCTGACATTGCCTTCAGTTCCAGTGAGGGCGGAGGATACGGAATACCTACTATAATGGCGAAGCTGAGTTCCTCTCCGGGGAAATCGATTCCTTCGGCAATGGATCCTCCCATGACGGAGAAGAATACACCGTTTCTTCCCGATCTGAACTTATCCAATGCTATCATCGTGTTCCTGGGTCTTCCGGATTCTTCCCAATAGAGTTCCTTTCTGATATCCCTTTCCAGGAACGGACGCATCTCTCTCATCATGGAGTATGATGTGAAGAACACAAGGGTGTTCTTGTCTACTGCGTTGCACATCTTGGCAAGGTTCCTTTCCATTCTGGAGAAAATACTCGGATCTTTCTGTCTGTCCTCATATTTTGTGGTGACATTGTCCATGTAGACGACTTTACGGTTTTCTTTAGGGAACGGTGAAGGGTAGATCTTCATAACCGTATCCTGAGGAAGGTTCATGGTCTTCACATACTGCTCCAACGGCTGGAGGGTACCGGACATATGGATCATTCCTTTCTGTTTCCTGAGGAAGAATGTCACATCCTTCGGATTGATACAGGCTGCTCTGAGGTATTCTCCGTCAAGATCTGTTCTGACAGATTTGATAAACATCTCATCGTCCGTCATTATCCATTTCTTCAACAAAAGTGAAAGATCGTATATGGGAGATATCTTGGTTTCACCTTTTTCCATCAGAAGTTCAGTCCTTATCTCTCCGATCTCGGTCATCTGATCCAAAGCAAGGCTGAGCTGTGCCCTTGTTATCAGGAATTTATCGAAAATCCTCTGTTCAACATCATCCTCTTTGAGAAGTGCTTCCTTGACCTTGAGGTCGAGTTTCTGATTGGCCAATCCTCTGACGATCCTTCTCAGTTCCTCCAGGAAAGGTTTCAGAGACAGTTTCTCATTGAGCGGAACGTCTCCTCCCTTCATGGTTGAACATTCGTCTATGGCCGATTCTATCATCCTTATGGAGATGGAGAAGCTGTCCTGTTCCCTTGCCGCATCTATGATGTTATGTGCCTCATCGATGATTATCAGCACCTGATCGTCTTCAACATCCATGTTGTTGAGAAGATTGTTCCTGATATCTTCGGAAAGAATCTGAATGTACGGTACGGCTACTACATTCATCTCCTTCATCAGGAGTTTCTTCATTTCGTATGGGCATGTGTGAATCTTCTCACAGTAAGCGTCCAATTCATCGGATTTAGGATATGCGGTCTTACAGTAATTGGATACTTCCGGAAGTCTGTCCTTAAGTGTATTGAAGTACGGACACTGTCTTTTGGATTTCTTTTCCTCACACATGCTGGAAAGAACATTCGGAGGGAGTGTCTCCCCGTTGGGAAGTCCTCTGTACAGAGGGCAGGATTTTCCTCTTCCCGTCACTGCGATACCGTATATCTCTTTCAGTGAGGATATCGCCTTGAGTTCCCTCATCACCTGGTTGCTCTGAGATATTGTCCTTGTCAGATAGATGACCTTCTTACCGAGGGGAACAGCATGTTCCAACGCCGCTGCCAATGATATGATTGTCTTGCCGGTACCTGTTCCGGATTCCATGACGATGTGCTTCCCCGAATCCAAAGTGTCCCTTATTTCGGAAATAATCTGTAACTGCAAAGGCCTCGGTTCATAGGGAAGATACGGGGCCTTCATCTCATCCTTACTGATTACCTTCGGCTGTTTCACAAAAGATCCCAATTCGGTAAGGCTCCTCTGTTTGCTGACAGTCCCGTCCAAAAGTGCTCCGCAGATCTTACATCTGTCAGTTCCGGGAGGCATGAGGCTGTTGCATTTGTTACAGAAGTAGGCCATGCCTACCCTATAATAGGCATCCCTTAAACAACCTTTGCTTTGATGGGTTTTAAGCAACAGAACCTTTAACTTCATGATTCCGATTCGGTCAGTATGGAGAACAAAGCAGAGAACATCGACCTTATGGCGATGGTCATCGACACACACAAGTTCGTTGCCGATTTCAACGAGGTAAAGATCAGGAACCTCATCGTAGAACTCGATATGTTGTTGGAGGACTTCGAGAGGGAAGTCTCCATTATGTATCTTTCAGGTAACTATTCCTCAAACAAGCACCTTTGCACAACCGTCCTTAGGGGTAAGACCGATGACGAGATTAAAGGCGCTATGGCCACTGCAAGGGCAGTCCTCGTCGAGGAAGCAAAAAAGAGGAAAAATTCACCTCTTTAAACCCAAAGCATCCATGGCATCATCCATCTCGGGGATGCCGTATTTCATGGATTTGAGAAGATACTTCTCAGAATCCGTAATTTTTCCCATATCTATGAGTTTTGAGGCTATGCTCTGACATATTCCGACAAGGAGTTCACTGTCATCGGAGACCCCGGACATTATGAGCTCCTCCAGGAATTCGTCCGCTTTCATGTAATCGGAAAGCATGCCGCTGTCATCTCCTCTGGATTCCCTGAGATCTCCGCGGTCTACAAGAGACAGCACGAATCCGTATTTGTCTTCCAATGCATTGCGGTTCAGCAGTGAGGATGCGGTCATTATTGCTCTTGTGTAATATTCGTCGGCCTCATTCTTCAGACCTATAGCATTTTTGACCTCTCCCATCATTCCTGCTGCTTCGCAGAATCTGTTCTCTGCCCAAACGTCGTGCTTACCGTTGAGCATCTGGAATGTCTTCTCCAAGAACGGGACAGCATTTTCAGGGTAATTTTCGTCAAGAAGGTCCTCGGCACAGGAGATACACATAACAACTATCTCCTTCAGTGGGAAATAACGTGTACTTGTTTTGAGCAATGGAAGTTTGCCTACAATGCGGGAGTAATCAGCGATCATCTGTTCGTTGTCGTTGTTGCAGTAGAGCTGTCCTCTGTTTTCGTATGCTCTGATGAAAAGTCCGAGGTCGACAGGTTCGTTGTTCCTTTCCTTCTCAAGGATAAGATCGATGGCCTCATCGAAATCGGAAAGTGCGGCTATGTATGATTCCATCATCATGAGGACGGTACCTCTGTTGATGTATGCCTCGATCAGTTCGTCATTATTTTCTCCGTTCTCAAGTTGGGAGATTCTTATGTTATACTCTGAAAGTGCCTGTTCGAGGTGTTCTTCTGCCGACATTGTTCTGCTTAATGGTAAACTGTCATAAAAGTATATCCTGTCATTTTTTTCTTTATTGGTTATGGTTTTTGAAATTGTATTCTAATTATCTGAGGAAATACATGTCAAAAATGGTTATGAATGTATAATTATATACATTAAATTCAATCAGCTTTTTATACACAATTTTCATAATTGCAAATATGGCACAGAAACGCATACTGGCAATCAATGACATCTCATGCTTTGGAAGATGTTCATTGACTGTTGCATTGCCTATCATATCCGCAACAGGTCTCGAATGTACAGTCATTCCTACCGCAGTCTTGTCAACACACACAGGTGGATTCACGGGATTCACATTTAGGGACATGACTGACGATATTATTCCGATTGTTGATCATTGGAAGACATTAGACCTGAAATTTGACGGAATATACACAGGATTCCTTGGATCTCCTGAACAGGTGGATATAGTCTTAGAGGCTATTGAGAAGGTAGATACTGAAGGATTGATTATCGTAGATCCTGCAATGGCCGACGGCGGAAAGATGTATTCTATTTTCGATATGGAATTCCCTAAGAAGATGGCAAAACTCTGTGCAATTGCCGATATAACGGTACCGAATATCACCGAAGCATGCTTCATGTTAGGCAGAGAATATGTTCCCGGACCTTATACAAAGGAATTCATCGAAGATCTGATGAAGGACATCTGTGCAATGGGTGCCAAGAAGATCGTTCTTACCGGAGTTTATTTCGAAGAAGGTAAACTCGGAGCTGCAACTTACGACTCCGAAACAGGTGAGATTACATACAGATTCAGGGACACCATTCCCGGATACTATCACGGAACCGGAGATGTTTTCGCATCTGCATTGGTTGCAGCAGTGATGAACGGAAGATCACTGTCGGATTCGACAACAATTGCAGTAGATTTCACAGTTGAAAGTATAAAGAGAACTGTGGAATACAAGAAAGATGTCCGTTTCGGAGTTGATTTCGAAGAAGGACTCTATGAACTAACAGGGGAAATAAGGAATTGCTGAAACTAAGATTCGTTTCCGAAGATGAACTGACAGATGTCGCCGAATTGGCATCATCCATTTGGCACGAGTACTTCCCATGCATTCTAACCGAGGGTCAGATAGATTACATGGTCGAAAGGTTCCAATCTTATGAGGCTATGCTTTCACAGACCAGAGAAAAGGGATACAGGTATGCATACATAGAAGATGACGGCATCATCAAAGGATACACAGCTCTGTGTCCGGAAGGAAAGAAACTGTTCATCAGCAAACTATATCTTCTTAAGGAAGAAAGAGGAAAAGGATATGGATCCATGGCAATTAAGGAAATCTTTG
>SUSX01000011.1 GCA_015063195.1 Thermoplasmata archaeon
CTGACAAGTCTTAAATACAATCGACAGATAACGGATGGATAGCGTCGGGGTATCACAGTGGCTATGAGCGGGACTGCAGATCCTGATACGGGGGTTCGATTCCCTCTCCCGACCCCATACAATTCTTCATCCAGCTTTTGATTGTTATCACATACGGTTTTACTCTGATTATCCGTTCAGTTAAATACATCAACCATATAACAAACTTTGATGAGTGTACTAAAAAGAGTTCCGTTACCTATCTCGGGCGTTGCACTCGGTTCTGCATCCCTGGGAAACCTATTGGCTCAGTATTCCGATGTTGCACACGTACTGTTCGGAATAACAGCAACGGTTCTCCTTTCATTACTTGTCATCAAAACCGTCGTATATCCGGAAACTTTAACTGATGATCTGAAAAAACCAATAACTGCAGGAGTGTCCGCAACATTCCCTATGGCAGTGATGGTACTGTGCACATATCTGAATCAATCTTTCATTTCTCAGACCATATGGATAATTGCAGTAATAATGCATCTGACTCTGATGATTTATTTCTTTAAGAGATTCATTCTGAAAATGAATATAAACGATGTCTATACCCCTCATTTCATAGTATATGTGGGTATAGTAGTTGCAGCTGTAACTGCACCGTCCGTAGGCATGGATTTGATCGGAGAAATTGCATTCTATTTCGGTTTCATTTCACTTATACCGCTGTTCATATTGATCTCGTACAGATACATCAGACACAGAGACTATCCTAAACCGACGTATCCTCTGATATGCATATACGCAGCACCGTTCAGCCTGTGTATCACAGGTTTCATCAATTCTTTCGGAACTGCACATATCGAATTTATAATCGGAATGTATGTGTTCGCGGCAGCCATGTACGTTGTAGGATTCATTGTTGCAATCAAAACGATAACAATGGAATTCTACCCGAGTTATGCGGCACTCACTTTCCCGATGGTAATCAGTGCCACTGCCTCATATCTCATATCCAATGCAGTATCATCACAGATAATTGACGCCATATTCATTTTTGAAACAGTGTTTGCAACAATCATAGTCTCCTATGTGATTGTAAGATATGTCATGCACATCGCAGACATTCAGGTAAACTTCAGTTATCCATAAGACATAATTACACGGCGTGTTCACACTTCTTCTGGAGTCCAATCAAATCATTTATATAGTGTATTTAAATACAACGGCACAGGTGTAAAAGATGGCAAAAATGAACATTGAAAATGTTGTAGCTTCTACTTCACTTGGACAGGAACTCGATCTCAACTGTATCGAAGAATCCCTCGACGGAGCAGAATACAATCCCCAGCAGTTCCCCGGTCTCGTCTACAGACTCAAGGAACCTAAGACAGCGACACTTCTCTTCAGGAGCGGTAAAGTCGTATGTACTGGTGCAAAAAGCCTCAGCGATGTCATCGTCGCAATCGGAAAGGTCAAAGAGGACCTTAAGAAGGCAAACATCCACATCAGCATCGAACCCAAGGTAGAGGTTCAGAACATTGTAGCATCATCTGATCTTGAGCAGGAAATCAACCTCAACACCGTAGCCATCACATTGGGACTCGAGAAGGTCGAGTACGAACCTGAGCAGTTCCCCGGTCTCGTCTACAGACTTGACGACCCCAAGGTTGTTGTCCTCCTTTTCGGATCCGGAAAGATGGTCTGTACCGGTGCAAAGGTACCTGAGGATGTCGTCCGTGCAGTCGACAAGATTGCTGCAGAACTCAGATCTGCAAGCCTTATGTCATAAACAGGAATCACCCCGCTCCGCGGGGATTCCTTCTTATAGATTATATACACGCTTTTCTTACACTTTACCATGGTCGTGTACGGTAATGTACTGGAATCAATCGGTAAGACACCTTTGATACGTTTAGGGAAAATCGGAAAAGGATTCAATATCTATGCAAAGGTCGAAGGTGTAAATCCTGGAGGATCCATCAAAGACCGTGCGGCACTTTTCATGATCCGCGATGCAGAGGAGAACGGACTCCTTACTCCCGGCGGAACAATTATCGAACCTACATCCGGTAATACCGGAATCGGGCTTGCTATGATCGGCGCCTATCTCGGATACAAATGCATTATTGTCATGCCGGACACTATGAGCGCAGAACGTATCAGCCTGATGAAGAGCTTCGGTGCAGACGTAGTTCTTACGCCCGGATCCGAAGGTATGGCAGGCGCCATAAAGAAGGCAGAAGAACTTAGAGATGAAATCGGAGGATTCATACCTTCACAGTTCAGCAACCCGTCTAACACTAAATCACATGTCGTCACCACTGCCATGGAAATCCTTGAGGATCTGCCCGATGTGGATTATGTAGTTGCAGGAATAGGTACTGCAGGAACCGCTACAGGTATCGGAATGGGTCTGAGAAAATACTCATCAAAAGCCAAAGTCATCGGTGTCGAACCTTCTTCGAGTCCGATGATCACCGAGTCTAAATGCGGACCGCATGCCATTCAGGGTATCGGTGCTAATTTTATTCCTGAAAACCTCGATATGGAATACATCGAAAGGATAATCACAGTATCCGATGAAGATGCAATAAATTATGCCAGAAAGCTCGTGAGAGAAGAAGGAATCTTTGCAGGTATATCCTCCGGAGCTGCGGTATCTGCAGCACTCAGACTTGCATCTGAACAGCCCGATGCAAAAATCGTTGCCATCCTCCCAGACAGAGGGGACAGGTATATAAGTACAGGATTGTTTGAGTGATACTATGAAGATTCTTCCAGGCGATCTTGCAGCAGTAATGGAGAACGATCCTGCCATCAACAGCGAGGATGAGGCCATAAAGTACCATATGGGGCTCCATGTCGTTGCCATGTACAGAGAAGCCCATGAGCTTTGGCTCCAGGGACGTACTGAAGAAGCCATGAAGATCAATTATGAGGCACACAGCCTTACAGGTGCCGATGTCCATCCCGGTGCAACTATCGGAGAGAACTTCTTCATAGATCATGCAACTGGAATTGTCATCGGTGAAACCACAATTATTGGAAACAATGTGATGATTTACCAGGGAGTTACCCTCGGAGGAGTTTCCACCAGCAAAGGTAAGAGACACCCCACTCTCGGGGACAATGTTGTAATTGGCGCAAATGCCAGCGTTCTCGGTAACATCACCATCGGAAACAATGTACGTATCGGAGCAGGTTCCGTTGTTGTCAAAGATGTTCCGGATGACTGTACCGTCGTCGGAATCCCCGGAAAAATCGTCAAAATGAAGGGAGTTTCCACCCACAAGTTGGAACATAACGACCTTCCCGATCCGATTAAGGAGAAATTCCTTGCGATGGAAAAGGAAATCGCTGAATTGAAAGAGATGGTTAAGAAACTCTCTGAACAATAACTATTATAACATTTATAACGTTATAATAAATATATATTCATAATTTGGTTTTCATTTATGGAAACCTATACATCTCATCTCCCAGACAACTACATGCTTATGCTCGGTAAATTCAGGAAGAACTTTGACATCTGTTCAGATCCTGAACATGCATTCGTGAAAAACACTCCGAAATGGCTTGTTGATGAATGGATACAACATATACGGAAAACAGTTTGCTGAAAGCGGCGGAATCCGCCGCAATCAGCTTTATTTCTTCTCTTTGTTGCTCATGTAGAAGGCATACACTGCCTTGTAGAGCATGTAGACATCACACTTGGAAACAATCTCCAAGGGAGCATGCATTGAAAGCACCGGTACTCCCATATCGACGGTGTCCAGATTGTGTATGGAGATCTCAGCTGCGATGGTTCCGCCGCCTCCGATGTCGACTTTTCCGAGCTCTCCGACCTGCCAAGGAATCTCAGCTTCATCCAAAATTGATCTGAGGAATCCCATTGTTTCAGCAGAAGCATCGTTTGTGGAATACTTTCCTCTGGAACCTGTATATTTGGAAACAACAGGTCCGCGGTTGAGGTATGAGCAGTTGTTTCTCTCGAATACCTCTCCGAAAGCCGGATCGACTGCAGCATTGACGTCACATGAGAGACACACAGATTTCATGAGAACATGTCTTGCTGACAATCCGTAAGGCATAAGGAAATCCTCAATGAAATCCTTCAGGAACAATGATCTCATTCCTGTGTTTCCGTCAGATCCCGTTTCCTCCTTATCACAGAAGACGGTCATTGTTGTGAACTCAGGATCCTTAGCTTCGATCTCTGCCATGAATGATGCATATGCACATACGCTGTCATCCTGACCGTATGCTCCGATTAACGACCTGTCCAATCCGAAATCCCTTGGTTTGTATGCAGGAACCGCACAGAGTTCAGCTGAAAGGAAATCTGATTCCTTGATGCCGTATTTCTCATTGAGAATGGACAGAATGTTGAGTTTTACACGTCCTGAAACCTTCTCATCCTGATATGGCCAACATCCCAAAAGGATGTTGAGCTGTTCTCCCTCGATAATCTCAGGTGCAGGTTTCTTCATCTGGTTCTGGGCCAAGTGTGGCAACAAATCCGTGATACAGAACAGAGGATCTCCTTCATCCTCACCGATGCATACTTTAACCGATGAACCGTCGTTGAGAACGATGACACCGTGAAGTGACAGGGGAATCGTCGCCCACTGGTACTTCTTGATTCCTCCGTAGTAATGGGTCTTGAAATACGCCATATCCGTGTCTTCGAAAAGAGGATTCGGTTTGAAATCCAATCTGGGGCTGTCTGTGTGACTGACTCCCAACCTGAGACCGTCAGCTATGGGCCTTTTACCTACGGTTACCATAATGAGTGCTTTTCCACGGTTGTTGTAGTAGAATTTGTCTCCGGGAGAGTATTTCTTTCCCATTTCAAATTCAGAATAACCATTCTTTTCCAGAAGACCTATCGAATAGTCAACGACTTCACGCTCGGTCTTGTTGCAAAGGAACTCTTTGTATCCTTCACAGAAATCCGAAGCCTTCTCTAACAAAGAACCGTCGGATTCCCCAAGATTCTTGGTCTTGTACAGCAACTCTTTCTCGAGTAACTGTCCTTTTGTTTCTTCTTCTGCCATGATACCCTGAATCACATCAGGATATTTGGAACTATACCCCTGACTGATTTCAGATTAGTTACGTGAAACAACAAGCTCCGTAATAGATTCCACAAGGTCATCCAGAGCCTTGATTCCTTTGGAATCGTCCTCCCAATCATTGGGAGCAAGACCTGTAATAATTGGAAGAGGATCTGAACCGATAACTACCATTCCGTTTCTGAGCATCCAGTTCGTAAGCTCTGAATAAACTGATACCCCTCCGTCCCTTTCCTGTATGGCAATAGCTGCACCGATCTTTCCCTTGAGTGCCTTATCGCCTGTTGTAAGACAGTACCCTGCGCGTTCAAGGAAAATCTTCAACTGTCCTGTGCATGTTCCGAAATATGAAGGCGATGTGAGAATGATGACGTCCGCGGACCTCATCATATCGAGATATTCGTTCATCCTGTCATCTTCATTGACGCACCTTCCGTCTCCCCTAATCTCACAGGATGAGCAGCAATTGCACGGAATCATATGATCTTCATAAATCTGAATGTATTCGGTTTCGAAACCCTCCATGTTCAGCTTGTCCAGGAAATAAGTCAGGACATGGGATGTGTTGCCTACAAGACGGGGGCTTCCGTTTAACGCGAGTACTTTCATAGTATCCGCAATAATGTATGAACTATTATATTTTGGGAAACTCAACCTTTGAATCTTACATACAATGCTGCGGAAAGCGATACTATTCCCAACAAAAGTACGATGTAACTCAATGTTGAATATCCCTTGGAACCGTCGGAACCTGAGGACTCTTCATATGATGCATAGACAGATCTGATTCCGGAAATGTCGGATACGTCTTCTACAGGATTGCCTTTATAATCTTCCCAACCTATGGCAGGAACCTCTCCGGTATGATTCACAAGGCCCATATCCAATACACGGTCGTTAAACATCGTTATATCTCTGTCGTAGATATAGTAAGTAACAGGAGACGGAGATACATCCTCAATTGTTGAATTTCTCTGCGTATAAAGATTGCAATCTTCCGGAATATCCGTTAGTTTGTTAGAATATATGCCAATGGCTATCATGCCCGTTAACGGACATCCCTTGAATACAGACGTACCCAAATTCACGACGTTTTGCAATGTCACTTTCTTAAGTGATGTACATCCTTCGAACGCTCCGTTCCCCAATGTGCTCAGATCGCCAATGATTATTGATTCTTTCAACAGTTTACAGTCTCTGAATGCATACTCACCTACTGCAGTAAGTGTCTCCGGCAATATAATCTCTGAAACTGATGTACCGTTTAAAGAACTCATTCCGATATTTCTCAACTGATTGCTGAACGTTATTTCCGTCAATGATGTGCATCCGCTGAATGTTTCATCCTTCAGATTATCCAAAGATTTGATATTGGCTGCAGTAAGAGAAGAACAATTTTTGAACGCTCCTCTTCCCAAAGACGTTATATTTTCCAGATTGACGGAGTGTAGATCGGATCCGGAGAATGCGAAGTCATCGATTTCCTTTACTGTAGAAGGTAAGATAATTTCACCAATGTCACATCCGTAGAATGAATAAGCTCCGATGGATTCTGCTGTCATCGAAATAGTAAGTGATGAAATACTTACAGGATCCGAAGAATAGAACATATTATCTGGAATGTCTTTGATTATTTCTGTAAACACGACCTCTATATCCTTCGGGATGTCTGTTCCGTTGAAAGGATTGTTTGAATACTCAATCTTCAGTTTTGGAGAACCGATTTCGAGTTTTTCTATGTTGAATGTACCGAGGAACAATGACTCTCCGATATCCGTCAATGATGAGCCAGTACTTACATTCTTTAAGGATGTCATTCCTGAAAATACACGATTGCCTATGGCTTCAACTGAATCAGGTATGTGCATCTCAGTCACAGAAGTACAGCCTTCGAATGCACTGTCACCTATGGTTCTGACAGAAGACGGGATGTTGATCTCAGTTACGGATGTCAAACCGATGAACAGATAGGAAGGTATGTTCGTAACACTTGTATCAATCACAACATCCGTTATTTCTTCCTTGTAATCGGACCAAGGCCAAACTTTGACTCCGGATTCATTGCTTATATTGGAGGAGATTGTCAAAACGTTATTCTCAGAATCGTACTCATATGCTGCTTCGGCATCATCCGAGATCATGACTGCTACCACAGATAGAATCATAATCACTATGACAACACGAAGGTAACGATTCATCCATATGATATCGTATTCAATGCTATTTAAGCGTTGAATCCATGAAAAACAAACAGACTCACGTCTGTCACAAAATTCTGAAAAACAAAATGGTGCGGGTGCCGGGATTCGAACCCGAGTTCTAACCTTGGCAAGGTCAAGTGATAACCAACTACACTACACCCACGGGTATGCCTTGGATTGTATCATATAATATAAACTTTTGGCTATGTATTTTCTAAGCACAATGGCTGTAAATCTACTATAATGCCTACATTCAGAGATTGTACATTAACCTGTCCCATAAATACATATTTAACCGATATCGACCATGAGCCAATCGTAAGGTGTCTGAGGTCAGTCTCAGGCAGGAGAAATAAACATTATGATCAGCAATTTCACCGAAGTAGGTGTTCCGGAAGATGTTGCAAAAGCCATGGAAGACATAGGATGGGCATCACCTACTCCGATTCAGATAGCAGCAATTAAGTCAGGTATCGAAGGAAAAGACATGTTTGCACAGGCTCAGACGGGTACTGGAAAAACAGGAGCCTTCGGATCTATTATCCTCGGAAGAATCGAGGCAGGAAAACGCATACCCAAGGCAATCATTCTTCTTCCCACAAGGGAATTGGCAATACAGGCATACGAAGAGATGTCCAAGCTTTCCAAATACACAGGACACACATGTGTGCCAGTATATGGTGGAAGAGGCGGAAAGGCAGATATTGAGAACCAGATCAAGACTCTTTCCAAGGGCGCGGACATCATCGCAGGAACTCCTGGAAGGGTCAGAGACCTTGTCAACAGGGGAGCATTGAACCTCACTGACATAGAACTCCTCGTCCTCGATGAGGCAGACAGGATGCTCGATATGGGATTCATCGACGATATCGAATATCTTTTAAAATCCATCAACAGAAACAGACAGACACTTCTCTTCTCAGCTACAATGGCAGAGAATGTGAAACGTCTTGCCTATGATTACATGAACGATGCCATCGAGATCACAGTATCTCAGGACGAACTGGTTCTGGATCTTACAAAACAGTACTACATCCCTGTCGGAAGGAGAAACAAGACATGGGCATTGTGCAGGATTCTTGACATCGATCAACCCAAGGCAATCATCTTCTGTCAGACCATTAAGATGGTCGACCTCCTTGAAGAGAGACTTCTCAAGTACAACTACAAAGTGGAAGCAATTCACGGAGACCTTCCTCAGTCAAAGAGGGAGAGAGTCATCAACGATCTCAGAAATGACAAGATCGATGTTCTTATTGCAACCGATGTCGCTGCAAGAGGTCTCGATATTGAAGATATCAACTATGTCATCAACTATGACATGCCTGAGAGTGTGGACACATACATCCACAGGATCGGAAGAACTGGACGTGCCGGAAAGGAAGGTATCGCAGTATCATTCGTCACATCCGATGAGGAACACCTTGTCACAGAATTCCAGAGAAGGACGGATATGCTGATCGAGAAGATGGCTGTTCCCGAAAAGGAAGGAATGAAAGATACCGTGAAGAAGGTCATCGATTACGATCAGATTTCAGATCCTTTCGGAATGGTCAAGTTCGAGATCAATCTCGGAAAGGAAGACGGATACGGAAAAGTCTCCCTTGCTGATTTCATCATCAGGAACGGAAGAGTCAGAGACACAACCATCGGAAAGATTACACTCGGTAAGGACTCGTCTGTTGTCGAGGTCCACAGAGACTTCGCAAACCGCATGACCATGGATCTCCCTAAGTGCAAACACAAAGGAAAACACATCCAGGTCACTGTAATAGAAAACTGAACATGGGCCCGTGCCCATTCTTTTTCTTGTTTTGAATAATAAAAAAATGCCGGCTGAGCCGGCATATTGTGTTTAGATCTCGATAAGTACCAGGATATTTCCGACCTGAACTGTCTCAACGGCTTTTCCGTTGAGCATGAGGCGCCTCTCCTTCTCGAAGAATTCTGCACCTACTGTGACAGTCTCGCCGTCAATATCAAGCTCAATTGAACCTGACTCAAGCCTTGCTGCTGCATCCTTGACATCCATTGCTGCGATTGCTGCAACGATTGCCTTGGCCTGTGCTTTGAATGCAGGTCCGAGTTTGGCGTGTACGGGTTTGATTCCGACTACCTCTTCGTCGAGTTTGGCTTCGGACTCAACTTTGACTTCCTTTGCTTTGAGTGTCTCAGAAACATCCAAACATGCATTCTCGAGGATCTTTGCATCTGAACCGACGAACTCGATCATTGAGATGTCTGCGTTCAATGCGATCTTGTTCTCTGATTTCCATGAACGGATCGCTGCAATGACCTCCTTCAAAACCTCTCCGGACTTCTCTGCCTCTTCATCGATGAAGATGGGCTCAGGCCATGCCGAAAGGTGAATTGACTCGTTTCCGTCGATTGCCTTGAAATGCTCCTGATAGATGTCCTCTGTTACGTGGGGCATGAAGGGTGCGAGCATCTTGACTGCTCCGAGGAAGACGTTGTACAATGTGTATTTTGCAGCATCGTCCTTCCTTGCCTTGACCATCTCTACATAGTGGTCTGCAAGTTCATGCCAGATGAATCCTTCGACCTCTTTCATTGCTTTGTCGAACTGATATACATCAAGATACTCTCCGACAGATTTTACGACCTTAGAGTACTTGCTGATAATCCATTTATCAGAAATTCTGAGTGAATCACAGGTCTCAGGTACGTTCTCGAAGAACCTTGAAGCAAACTGACCGATGTTGAACACTTTGATGCTCAGCTTCTTTCCGCGGATAACATCCTTCTCCCTGAATGCGTGGTCGATTCCGAGTGAACATGTTGCTGCATAATACCTGAGTGCATCTGCTCCGTAGTTCTCAAGGATCGGGATAGGATCGATAACATTTCCGATGGATGAATGCATTGGGGTTCCGTCAGGTGCCATGATGAATCCGTGAATCATGATGTCATCCCAGGGCCTGGACTGCTCGATCTGTTCTGACCTGAGGATTGAGTAGAATGCCCATGTTCTGATGATATCATGTGACTGAGGCCTCATGGACATGGGGAAGAGCTTCTTGTGAAGTTCGGGATCCCTCTCCCAGAAGGTGTTGTACAATGCTGAACCGGAAGAGTCCATCCATGTGTCGAAAACATCGGTACATCCGATTAGGTTTCCGCCACATTCGGGACATTTCTCTACAGGAGGATTGTCCTCTGTGGGATCACAGTAGCACATCTCTTCTGTTGCACAGACTGCATGTCCGCATTTCTCACATTCCCATACAGGAACGGGTGTTGCAAAGATACGCTGCCTGCTGAGAACCCAGTCCCATGCAAGTGAGTTGGTCCAATCCTGAAGTCTGATCTTCATGAATTCAGGATACCATTTGATCTCGTCTGCCCTCTTGAGGACTTCCTCTTTGAGCGCGGTTGTCTTCAGGAACCACTGAGGTACCTGAAGGAATTCGACAGGTGTGTGACATCTCCAGCAGATGGATACGTTCTGAGGGTTAGGCTCCTGTTTGACAAGGATTCCCTGTTCCCTGAGGTCTTCGATGGCTGCCTCGCGTGCTTCCTTAACGGGCATACCTGCGTACTTTCCTGCAAGCTCGGTCATCTTTCCGAACTCATCGATTCCTTTCTCCATCTCCAAGTGATACTTCATGACCCATTCGAGATCGTCCTTGTCTCCGATGGTACAGATCATGACGTTTCCTGTTCCGTAACCCATCTGAACCTTAGGATCGGAGATTACCTTGACCCTTCTTCCGTAGAGAGGTGTGATAAGCTCCTTTCCGATAAGGTGCTCTTTCTCCTTGTCATCAGGGTGGACTGCGACACATTTGCATGTACAGAGAAGTTCGGGCCTTGTGGTTGCGACAAGGATGTAATCATCAGAGTCTGCTACCTGGAATTTAATGTAGTTGAGCATGTTGACATTGTCCTCATACTCGACCTCGGCGTCTGCAAGTGCTGTCATACAGCGGGGACACCAGTTGACAGGGAAGTTTGCCTTGTAGACCATTCCCTGTTTGAAGAGTTTTGCGAAGGAAATCTGCGTGATCCTTCTGTAGTAAGGTGCATCTGTCTGGTAGTAGATGCTGGGATCCATGGATTCTCCGAGAATCTCGAAGTGGTGAGTCATCTCATCGATGAATCCGTTAGCGTAATCGGAACAGAGTTTTCTGTACTCCTTCCTGGGAAGGTCCAATTTTGTGATTCCGTGCTTCTTCTCCACCTTGACTTCGATAGGTGTTCCGTTAACATCGAAGCATAACGGGAAGAATACGTTGTATCCCTTCATCCTTCTGTAACGGGCTGCGAAATCGATAAGTGAATATCCGGTCGCGTGTCCCAAGTGAAGGGAACCAGATGTGTATCTCGGTGGATTGTCAATGCTGTAAACCGGCTTTTCTGACTTGGGATCGAAACGGTAGATCTCCCTTTCTCTCCACATTGTCTGCCAGCGTTTTTCAATGGAAGCACAGTCGTATTGCGACATGACGCTCCCTATAAAAATAAGGTTAAAATATTTTATGAGGGTGTGACCCCTCATTGGAACTTATTTTTTCCTTTTACGGAAGGTATCCTTGGCATCCTTCCTGTCCATCACTGCGGAAGTGATCTTTTTCATAAGGATGCTGACGGTCTTCATCAGGTCCCATCCCACTTCCTTTGCTGTGAAGACATCACTGTCCAATGCCAGCCTTGCACTGATACTGAACTTCTGCCTTTCTCCGCCGTCATTGTATTTAGCGAAATGAATAGTCAGAGAGTTTGGCTTTCCGACTTTGGATATCTTCGTTATTTCTGACTGGATTTCCTCATAGATCTGGTCACTGTACTCTTTGTCACTGTCCGACAGTCCGCTGAGCTGGACAAAGAGCATGTCTCTCTGTCTGCATGCTGCAACCACTTCTATGATATCGTACTGGGTAATCACTCCGACAGGTATTCCGGACTCCAATACTGGCAATGTAGAAATCTTGTTCTCACTCATTATCTCCGCAGCTTCCTCAATGTCACTGTCCCAGTTTATTGTCAGTGCCATGTCTGTACAGATGGATCCGACCTCTACCTTGATATGATCCGTCAGATCGGACAGTGAACGGTTTCCGGCTTTCCAATTGTACTCTATGACCTCATTCATTCCGAGGATTCCTTTAATTTTCTCGCCTTCGAGAACAGGAACCGTACGGATATCGAGTGCTCTCATGAGTTCCACTGCTTTATCGAGTGTATCGCTTGCTGAAACCGATTCTACGGGATTGGTCATGACCTCCCATACTCTGATTTCATTGATTGTCTTAAGCCTGGAAACAACTTCCACGATTGCTGCCCTGGAAATAATACCGGCAATCTTCTTTTTCGATGATCCGGTAACTACTGCCATCTGTCTGAAGTTGGAAACGACCATCTTTTCGGCGACGTCCATCAAATTGTCGTCTGGTGAGACTGTCGATCCACCAATCATTACATTCTTGACCTTGGTCTCGCCGGTTATTCCTTTCTTTTTGAGAAGGGTTCCGTAGCTTACCACTCCGTCAAATCCTCCGTCGACTACGACAGGAATTTCCTGGTATCCTGTCTTCTTAAACAGTGACAAAACTTCACTGACACGATCCTCGGGAGAAAGTGTCGGAAAATCGGTGTTCATAATGTCAGAGACTTTATAACTCTCTATCTGAGAGCGTAAAATCTCGAGCTTTTTATGATCCTGTAGGTCCATAATTCCCAATTTTACACCTCATAAATGAAATCTGAGTGTAAAAGATATAAAGCCTTTCGTCAAACACATAAAATACGGACTTTATCGCCTTCAGGAAATGTTATAAAATTCTAAAAAAGAGAAAAATACATTTTTACGACTGATTTAGCATCAAAACTTAAATAGTTGCTATGGGGCAACGGTATTTCCCGTGCCCCATAGGCGTTTCAGAACTCTGAATCTCCGCTGATGAGAGCTGAAATTATTGCTTTAACGTCTGAAACAGGGATACGTTTCTGGTTCTTGGAATCCCTGTCCCTGATCGTTACGGTACCTTTGGTATCTCCGTCAAGTGTTTCATAATCCACTGTAATACAGTACGGAGTACCGACCTCATCCATACGTGCGTACCTCTTTCCGATGGTTCCGGATCCGTCATAGTAGGATTCAATTCCTGCAGACTGAAGTACCTCGTATATATCTCTGGCACACTCATCGAGTCCGTCCTTCTCCATGAGGGGGAACACACCGACCTTGATTGGTGCAACCTCTGGTTTCAGGTGGAGAACTGTATATTCTTCCTTCTCATCAAAGTCGTATGCATGCTCGAGAACAGAGTAGAATATTCTGTCGAGACCGTGTGAAGGTTCGATAACATGAGGAATAACCCTCTTTCCTGCAATCTTCTCCCTGACTGTAACTACCTCGAAGAGATCTGATGTGAGTTCGATATCCTCTCCGTTGACGTTGACAATCAGCTTTCCGTCGACTACTGACTTTGGATCTGCAGACTCCATTGCTGCTGCGATATCTTTTGCCTGTCCCTTAAACCTGGGTCCGAGGAGTTTATGGTTGGCCTTGATCTTCTCAACTTCCATCTCGACGGGTTCGTCGAATTTCTTGAAGTGCGTAAGGTCCTGACCGGAGAACTCTGCGTGCCTTGAAAGATCCCAGCATCCGCGGTCTGCGATTCCTGTGATCTCCATCCATCCGTATGAAAGGAGTACTTCTGCATCCCAGCAGTCTGCGGCATAGTGCGCCATCTCGTCACTGAGATGCTGCCTGAATCTGAGCCTGGCAGGATCGATACCGAGCCTGATGAGAAGCTGCTTGGTTGTATAGACGAAGTATGCAAGGACACGGTTTGCAATGATTCCTTTTTCAACAGCCTCTCCGACGGTCATCTCGACGGGTTCACATGTTGTGTTGGGAACGAGTGTGATCATCTCATTCTCAATCTTGGGGAATCTGACCCAGTCTTTATCCTCAGGATCGACGAAGAGCTCTACCTCCATCATGTTGAATTCCCTCATACGAATCATTCCCTGACGGGGTGCAATCTCATTCCTGTATCCGCGTCCGGTCTGAATAACTCCGAGAGGAAGTTTCTCCCTGTTGTACCTGTAAAGGTTGTTGTAGTTAACGAAAATACCCTGTGCAGTCTCAGGCCTGAGGTATCCCACACGTGATGATCCGGGACCGATGGTCGTCTTGAACATAAGGTTGAATTCCTCTACGGATCCGAGATCTCCGCCGCACTCAGGACATTTTATTGAATGTTTAACGAATGCTTCTTCCAACTCCTTAGGTGTAAGAACGTCAGGGTTGTCGTAGAACTCTTTGACGAGATGGTCTGCCCTGAAGGGAGCCTCACATTCCTTACAGTATGTGATCAAATCTGAGAACTCATCTACGTGACCGGATGCCTTGAAGACTTCCCTCGGGTTGACAGTTTCAGAATCGATCTCGACGAATCCTTCCCTTCCTTTGTATATTGCTCTCCAGACATCTACGATGTTGTTCCTGAGGGAACAGCCGAGAGGTCCGTAATCGAACATTCCTGCGACTCCGCCGTAGATCTCGAATGAGGGCCAAATGAATCCCCTGCGCTTGCAGAGAGACATGAGTTCAGATGCGTCTATTTCCTTACTCATCGTCTTCACCTATCAATGCAATGAGTACATCGACATCGTAGATCATTCCGATAAGTTCGTCCTTATCTCCGTGAACGGGGACCTGACCGAAATCGTTTACATCCATGATTTTTGCAACATCGTTGAGTGTGGTCTTCTTGAAGACTGTTGTAGGGTTCTTGACCATATAATCGGATACTTTGAGATCTGCAGAAATCTCTGTCTTGGTGGCTACACAGAACAGAGGGAGAACATTCCTATATCCTGCGAGGGAACTGCATGTATCATCAAGTCCGAGCTGCCTGATAACTTCGATGTCCTTGGTCTGGTCGATAAAAAGGTCACGGTCTGTGATAATTCCGACAAGCTTTCCGTTTGCATCCAAAACAGGCAATGCTGTGACATCTGAGATCCTGAGGGCAGGGACTACATATGACAGAGGATCATCGACATAGCATGTAACACACTTTGTCCTGATTGCATCCGCTGCTGTCTTAGTGGTCTTCATCTTCCTGATTTCTCTGATGAGATCTGTAGGCGTAACAATACCGACAAGTTTTCCGTCCTCTACGACAGGAAGCCTGTGAATCCTCTTCTTTGCGAATATCTTTGCTGCCTCGTAGATGGTTGCATCAGGCGAGATCACCATAGGAGTCTTGTTCATGATTAATGAGAGCTGATCCTCATCCATTTTCTTGAACACATCTCTCCTGGATACTATTCCCATAAGCTGTCCGTCGGATGAACGTACAACGGGCAATCCCGTGAGCTTGTTCCTTACCATAAGATTGATCGCATCATTCCTGCTTCCAGGAACCTGTGCGACAATCGGCATACTTGTCATAATGTCTGCAATTGTCTTCATTTGTTATCCGCCTCTAAAGACCTAACTACCAATACTGGGCATTTCGCGTATCTGATAACTCTCTCTGCAACGCTGCCCATCATAAACTTGGCGAAACCTGTTCTTCCAAGTGTTCCCATCACTATCATGTCATAACCGGATGATGCCTCTACGATTGCAGATGCAGGAGAACCGTCTCTGATTATCTCCTCCACCTCGACACCGTTCTCTGCACCGAATGTCCTCACATACTCTGTTGCAAGAGAACCTTCGGCCTTCATCATGTCATAGACCGTTGAAACAGAGTTGTTCATGTTCTGATTGGTGAAGAGTGTGTGATCTACCACATACAGGGCTGTAATCTTAGCTCCGGTAATTTTTGCCAATTCAACTGCCTTTTCGATGGCAGGCTTAGTAAATTCACTTCCGTCAGTGGGCACCAATATCTTCTGGTATGGCATTATTTCACCTCTCAGCTGAATATCCTGATCTGACTGACAGCCAATCCTTTATCGACCACCGTCACGCAGGATATGTCCTCTGGATTCACACCTTTACTGCACTCTTTATTTAATATCTTACGCCCGCGCGATAAGGAAGTGAACGTAAGGTCCTGTGAGCAACCCTGAGCCTCGGCAACTTCTCTGAACACCTTTGATTCATCGAAAATATTCGGCGTGGACAGCATCGCATTGTCCGTACCTACTGAAAGCATACAACCCGCGGATTCCATCCTCTTCAGAGGCGGCACCCTGTCAAAATAAAGATTCGATCTGGCACATATAGAGATCGGTATCTCTTCATCTGCAATCTTTTTTAGATCCGAATCTGTAGCTTCACACATGTGTACAATCAAATCGGGGTTAAGAGAAAGAACATAATCGATATCCTCTCTGATACGTTCGCTCACATGTATTGCCAGATACTTCCCCTTCCTGTGAACGATGTCTGCAACGGAATCTATGTACGAATGGTCCATGTCGCTTATGCTGGATATTCCTATACCGTCAGCAACTTTCAGAATGGATTCCATCTCGTTGATGTCGAATTCAGGAGATACAGGTCTGCCCATGACTGTTGAGTCGATATCGACATGTGAAATCATCGATATTCCGTCCAATCCGCCTTCCCTGAAATCTATGATTCTGTACGTACCGTTTTCTCTCAGAAGCGAAGCATAACGTTTCATTGAATTCACTATCACAGAATCATCGGTTTCACGGAGATGCCTGTGCTTCAATCCGTTCGGCGGAGCAACTAATTCTTCCAAAGAGTATTTTCTGTCGACAGTCAGCCCTGCATCGCCGATATGCGTATGTGTATCGGTAAGATTGAAGAATATATCATTTTGGAAAAATTCAGAATCGGAAATCGGACATTCCTCCATCTTGATGACTTTTCCATCTTCGAGACACAAACGCCCGTAAAAAGGCTCATCCGTCCAAATCCTGCCGTACAGGTGCTCCATAGGCACCATATAACCATAACAATAAAAAAGACTCCTTGAATCTTTCAGAATCTTTTAGTTAACGACACATAACATTTGAAGATATACGGGATCTTTCAACATCGACGGAAAAAATACGTTCAATTTCATAAAATACAATCTTAAAAATCTGATGAAGCATAAGGTGTAGGAGTTCCTAAAATACACAATAATAAATATCTCAATCCAAATTAGGGATTAAGAGGTTTTCAAAATGCCTTCAGTAAAAGCAGATGATTGTGTCGGTTGCGGAGCATGCGCAGACGTTTGCCCCCAGGACGCTATCACCGTTGACGACATTGCAGTCATCGACGCAGGAAAGTGTGTCGACTGCGGAGCATGTGTTGACGAGTGTCCCGCCGATGCTATCGTAGAGTAAACGAATCCACTTTAACCAGTGGACTTCAAACCCTTTACACAATTCTAAATTCAATTTGATTATCTCAGGTTTGAATTCATAATATTTCGACAAAGTACCTCTAACGACGTAGCTGTCGCTATGTACAATTGAAAGATGAAGATTAAAGAAGGGATTATGCCCAGTAGGGCTTCTTTACGAATTTGTACGCACTGTTCACAGCAGTTGCAGCTTCACCGCAGGCTGTGATAATTTGTTTGTACTTTCCTTCGTAATCTACTACATCTCCGCATGCGAAGATACCGGGGCGGTTTGTCTTCATGTCGAAATCGACCTGAATGAGACCTGATTTATTGAGTTCGATTCCCCAAACCTTCAGATCCTCAAGATCGGATGAAATACCGATGTTGATAACGACAAGATCTGCAGGAACATCGAATTCCTCTTCTCCTCTGCGGAGTGTAACGGATTCTACACAGTCTCCGCCGTTGACTTTGACGAGGTTTGCACTCATCTGTGTCTTGACACGGCTCTTTCCCAATTCGATAACTGTGCTTTCATCGGCTCTGAATGTATCCTTCCTGTGAACCAATGTTGTATCTGTAACGGTGGATGCAACCAATGCCATATCTATTGCACTGTTTCCTCCTCCGAACATGACGACCTTTTTCATGACAAGCTCTTCTTTCACGGGAAGCACATATGACAGACCTTTTCCTTCGAACTCATCCTCACCGGGAACTCCCATCTTCTTGGGCTTAAACATTCCCATTCCGATAGCAATGATGATTGATTTTGCAGAATATTCAGCTACGTTGGTCTTAACGATGTATTCCTCGTTACCATTGCTGATGGTCTCGACCTTCTCACCCTCATGGATGTCACAGCCCATGGATTCTGCCTGTGCATAGAGTTTATCAGAAAGTTTCCTTGCCTGAATCGTCTCAAATCCAGGATAATTGTGGATACCTTTCTCGGGATAGAGACTTACAAGCTGCCCTCCTACCTTTGCTGCATCTAAAATCAAAGTAGACATCATCTTGGATCTTGCGTAAATTCCTGCAGTCAATCCACCTGGTCCTGCACCAATGATAATTAGGTCATAGCTTGTCATAATACGCCCTCTATTCATTCAAGCTATAAAACCATGTCTGAAATTTCTTCGTTAAAAACTACAATTTTTACGAAATTCGTAGTATAATTTTATTCTTCTACGAATATCGGATGAGAATCCTCATTCTACAGGAATCGGGTGTATGAAAAACGAGATTGGACAGATTTGAGTAGAAATGATGTGTTAAATAACTACACAGATTTATTTTCAAACGCAGTATATTTTATATCCTTTCTACATACCCCTCAGTATGACAGTCGCTATGGAAGACTTCCTTCTCCTTGTCGGAGTCGGTGTTGTATACTTGGTAGCTTTGCTCGCATACAACAAGTTCGGCAAAACAAAGGAAGAATGATTGATTTGCCTAGAGTATAATCAAAAATCTTTATCGTAACAATTAGAGGCATCTATAATGAGGGAGATTTGGACCGAAAAGTACAGACCGAAGAATCTTGACGAAGTCGTCGGTCAGAAGCACGTAACAGACAGACTCAAAGCATATGTTGAGACTGGAAACATGCCGCATCTTCTTTTCACCGGTCCCGCTGGTACAGGCAAGACCACATGCTCCCTGGCTATGGCAAAGGAGATGTTCGGTGACCAATGGAAAGGAAACTTCATCGAACTCAATGCCTCGGATGAGAGAGGAATAGACGTCGTCAGAGGTAAAATCAAAGAATTCGCCAGGACTGCTCCTTTAGGCGGTGCCGAATTCAAAATAATCTTCATGGATGAGGCCGATGCACTCACATCGGATGCTCAGGCAGCCCTCAGGAGGACCATGGAGAAATTCTCTAAAATCTGCCGTTTTATTCTTTCATGTAACTATTCCTCCAAAATCATCGATCCCATCCAGTCAAGATGTGCAGTCTTCAGATTCAAACCTTTGATGGTTGAAGATACACTCGGATTCCTCAAGAAGATTGTATCGGAAGAGAACATCGATATTGATGATGAGGCCATCAACGGACTCGTTCATGTAGCAAGAGGAGACATGAGGCGTGCTGTGAATTCACTCCAGGTTGCCGCTTCCATGAACAAGAGAATAGACATGGATATGATCTATCAGATCAGCGGAATGGCCAATCCCGGTGAAGTCAAGAACATGCTTGAAATGGCTCTTTCCGGCAACTTTATCGGAGCCCGTGACAAACTGGACGACATTATGATCACATACGGTCTGTCCGGACAGGATGTCATCAGACAGATTCACTCTACATTCTTCGAACTCAGCATAGACGATACTGAAAAGGTACGTCTGATGGATAAGACCGGAGAGATTGAATTCAGGATTGTGGAAGGCAGTAACGAACGTATTCAGTTAGAAGCTCTTCTTGCATACCTCGTTATGATGGGCGGAAACAGAAGATAATTCTACTTACGGAAGAATGAAAACTTCCTCTTTTTCACTTCCGTGTTCTCTACGCTCAGCTGCGCCCTTGTCAGGTTTGCTTCTTTAGGTCTTTCAAGGAGATCGGGAGTATACAGCACCTCTATAGGAATCAAAGTAGATTTTGAACCTGACCATTTCTTCTCCTTGTTCTCGATATCCACTCTTTCCAGGAATTCGGATGCTTCTATACTTCCACCCTGAATAGCTACCTCAAGATACCTTCTTCCGTAAGCCATGTTCTTTTCCACACCTTCACCGAGATAGTACATTTTGCCCATCATATAACAACATCCGGCATGATCCAGTTCTGCACCGGATCTGAAGTACTTGGATGCCTGAATGAAATTGACCGGAACTAACACACCGTTGTAATGCATCATACCGATCTTGTAGAACCCGTCCGGGAAACCGGAATCCATGGCCTGTTTGTACAGATTATATGCATAACGATAATCTCTGTTAGGCCATTTAGGATTGGAGAATATATCCCCCAGTGAGATACGGGCTTCGTTACATTCACGGTCAACGGAGAGTGTAAACCATCTCATGGCTTCTGCAGTATCCTTGGGAACTCCGTTACCTTTGAAATACATATGACCCAGATAATATTGTGCCAAAGGATATCCTTTCTCCCCCGCCAGAGTGAACCACATGCTCGCTTTGGCATAGTCCTGTTCCACAAGGTCTCCGTTATAGTAAGCAAGACCCATGTAGAACTGACCTCTGTCATCTCCGTAATCGGCAGCAGTCTTGTACCAATACAGGGCTTCGTCCTTATTCTGTGTAACAGGTGCACCGGGGGTGTTGAACAGTTTTCCGTAATCACACATTATGTGAACATTACCGGATTCTGCCTCTGCTTTGAGTAGGGCAAGTCCCTCCATACGGGTTTCCGGATTCTCAAAGAGTTCCAGTGCTTTCCTTCCTCTGGCAATTTTGTCGTTCATTGTACCTGCCTCACTTTGAGTGCCATCTGAAGGAATTCGTCATCCGCAATTTGTATATCCTTTCCGAGATCGCATAGGGTTTTTACTCCGTTGCATTCAACCTCCAGTGACATTGTACCGTCAAATTCAGCTGAAAAATTGATATTGATTTTTGTTTTTCCTCTGGATATCTTACCTTCCAGGGGAATCTGGAATTTATTGACGAACCTTGATTCGGTCACGGGAGTGTGGTCTACACTCGGAGGAGCTTTGTTCTCATAGATGTCTATATCCAGCACTTTCTGATCGTCGGCCTTGGGTCTGCACTGTACTGTTCTTTTCAAAGGTAATGGAACATTTCTGTACAGGATATTACAGATCATCTCCTGACCGTCGACTCCCATTTTGACTCCGAAAGTCTTGTTTAGAACTGACGTAAGCTTTACATCTCCGTCGCCGAACACTGATCTGGCATACAGCGATGCACCCCTTGCTATTGCATTCATGGGATCATAACGTGTAACAGGAATATTGGGGAATGCCTGCTCCAGAGTTTTACGTATCAACGGAGTGATAGATGCAGCACCCACCAATACGATTCTGTCCATCTGATACGATGGAGTACCGGCAATCTTGAATGCAGATTTCGTCATTGATATGGTCTTTTCCACAAGACCTATGGTAGATGCATCAAGTTCGTTCCTTGTTACAGTAAAAGGAATGTCCACTCCGTCCACTTCGATGGACCCTGTGGAATATTCCACTCTGTCCATTATTATCTTCTGCCTTTCGGCTTCCTCCAGAATACGTCTTCTGAGATCGTAATTTCTGTCGAAATCCTCCGGATCCATATTCGTGGATTCCAAAATCTTTCTCTGAATGATAGAAGCCAAATGAAGATCCCAATCTCTTCCGCCGAGATACTTACTTCCTTCATTGGCCAGAACCGAGAATCCGTTCTCATCGATGTTCAATACGGTTACATCGAATGTAGATCCCCCCATATCATATACAGTGATTTTTCCTGTGAATCCCTGTGTATCATAACAATATGCTATAGCGGCTGCATCTGACTCATTTATGAGTCTGACATCTTTGATACCGACAAGATTTGCTACCTGGAATGTTGCTTCCCTTTCCGCATCTCCGTAATCTGCCGGAACCGAAATAACCAATTTTTCGATGCGTGCCTGTTTACCTTCTTCAAAGCTACGGATGAGTTTTGTAAGAATCATTGCGAATAATTCCGGAACCGTGTAATCATTTCCCAATATCCTTTCACGGTGGTCGGTTCCCATCATTCTTTTGAAATTAGAAACTGTTTGGGATTTTTCATCGAGGTTGCGGATTTCAAGTGCCTGCTGTCCCGCAAATATACCTCTCGGGGTAAACGTCAATACTGACGGAAAAACTGTAGCATTATCAATATACTGAACAGCCGTGTATCCATCCTGATCTGTATATGCCAGTACTGATTTGGATGTTCCCAGATCAACACCTACATAATATTTTTTGACATCGCCCACTATGCATCCCCGAAAGAAGGTATGAGGAAACAACTTTTAAAACTATAGGGTGCGAGTAGGATTTTTACGTACGAACACTCTGCCGCCGTAAAATAATATAAGAAGATAGCCGGGTTTAAACCCGGCCTAGTTTAATCACTTGAGTCCTATGATCCTTCCCTCATCATCGATGTCGATGTTGAGCGCTGCAGGCAGTTTTGCAAGTCCTGGCATAAGCATCATGTCACCGCATACTGCTACAATGAATCCTGCTCCTGCGGACACATAGACTTCCCTTACATTAAGGTCCCATCCGGTAGGTGCACCTTTCTTCTTAGGATCGTCTGAAATAGATGCCTGTGTCTTTGCAATACAGATCGGGAGGTTTCCGAGACCGTTTGCTTCAAGATTGGCGATTGCCTTCTTTGCACCGGCGGAATACTTCACGCTGTCTGCACCGTAAATCTTGGTTGCGATTGTTTTGATCTTCTCCTCAATTGATGAGTCCAATTCGTAGATAGGAGCGTAGTTTGCTTTCTCTGTCTCCAATGTGTCAATGACTGCGTTAGCGAGCTCAATTCCTCCTTCTCCTCCTTTGGCGAAGACGTCTGACATTGCAACCCTTACACCGATCTTATCACAGTGAGATCTGACAAGGTTGAGTGATTCCTCACTGTCTGTATGGAACCTGTTGATTGCCACAACTACGGGTACTCCGTACTGTTTGAGGTTCTCAATGTGCTTGTCAAGGTTGCTGAATCCTTTCTCGAGTGCGTCGAGGGTCATTGTTGATTCGTCCTTGAGGACTGCACCGCCGTGCATCATAAGTGCCCTTACGGATGCTACGATGACGACTGCATCAGGAGAATAGCCTGCCTGTCTGCATACGATGTCCATGAACTTCTCTGCTCCGAGATCTGCAGCGAAACCTGCTTCTGTTACAACATAATCTCCGAACTTGAGTGCAGCCTTTGTGGCGATGATACTGTTTGCTCCGTGTGCAATATTTGCAAATGGGAATCCGTGGATGAATACGGGAACACCCTCCAATGTCTGAACAAAGTTGGGATTGATTGCATCCTTGAGAATGACCATCATTGAACCGACACAGCCCAGATCCTTGGCTGTTACGGGCTTTCCGTCGAATGTGTATCCGACAACGATCCTTTCGAGTCTTGCCCTGAGGTCTTTCTTATCGGATGCAAGTGCGAGAATTGCTGAGATTTCAGATGCTGAGGTGATGACGAAACCGCTTTCACGGGTTACACCGCCCATGCTCTTTCCTCCGATACCGACTACAATGTGACGGAGTTCTCTGCAGTTCATGTCCATGGTCTTCTTGAATGTGATCTGTGAAGGATCGATGTTGAGTGCGTTACCTGCTACAAGGTGGTTCTCAACCATTGCTGACAGAAGGTTGTGGGCTGCTGCGACAGCATGGATGTCTCCTGTGAAATGGAGGTCGATATCCCACATCGGATATACCTGTGAATATCCTCCGCCTGTTGCTCCACCCTTGATTCCGAATGTAGGTCCGAGTGAAGGCTCTCTGAGTGCACCGACTACGTTCTTTCCTATTTTCTTCAGACCCTGAATAAGTCCGATTGTAGTGACGGTCTTTCCTTCACCGGCAGGTGTTGCTGTAATTGCTGTTACCAAAACGAGTTTACTGTCTTTCTTTCCCTCATACTTGTCCAATGCTTCCAAGGGGAGTTTTGCAATGTGTTTACCGTATGGGAAGAGGTCTTCCTTATCAATTCCGATGGATGCTGCAATCTCACCGATAGGCTTTACATCAGCCTCTCTTGCTATCTCTAAATCTGTCTTCATGGAGTCACTAAATTGTAATTTCCCAGTCTATTTAATTAGTTTATTCCCATTAATGTACACAAATGTTCATTTAACAATGTCTATAATTTGTTCCTTAATCTTCTGTGAATCCATGCTTAACATTCTTCCGTTCTCGTAACGATGATTGTTTCTGAACCATCTGATATAAGCATCGATAGCATCCTTCGGTGCATCGGAACGGATCCCTTTGATTCCTGTTCCGAATTCATTCGGCCCGTAGCAAACAAGATACTTGTTGAAAATTTTAATCAAATCGTTTGTTTCCATGCATTTTTAACAATATAACCAAATTATTTAATTATATTAAAGTTATTAATGTTATTAGTGTTATTTTCAATTACATCATTATCTGTAATATCCGCGATATAAAGGAAACATCTCAATCCTCACTTGTGATGGACATGAATGATTTTGAAATACCGACAGAGAAAGAATGCGAAGCCCTCATGGTACTAAGGGATGTAATCGTCATCATCCATGAGGAAATGGAGAAATATTCCGTAAGCAACAGTTATCTCACTGCACTTAGAGATTGTTCCGAAAGACTTGCAATGGAAGCAATAAAAAGAGTGTAAGAGAATTCAATTGAAAAAAACAGGGGCAAAAGCCCCGTTTATTTTTTGATGTTATCGAGAGCGTTGACAATCTCTTCGGCGAATTTGTTACCATTACTGGCAGAGACTCTGAACCATACTTCTCCTTCTTTCTGATCCATCTTGGTTCCTTCGCCTTCAAAATACATTTTTCCAACACGGAACTGTGCATCGGGATCATCCATCTTTGCTGCCTGAAGATAAAGTTCGAATGCTTTCTCCATGTTCACGTCCGTACCTTCTCCGAGATAGTACATGGTGGCAAGATTGAATATTGCCGGAGGTAACTGATTCTCGGCTGCGATGGTATACCACTTCAGTGCCTCTTCATCATTCTTATCCACAGACAGTCCGTCGTGGTAGAATGATGCGACCTTGAACTGAGCCTCGGGTATCCCCTGTTCTGCAGCAGCCTTATACCACCTCATTGCTGCGTGGTAATCCTTGTCTATGCCTACGCCTTCTTCGAAAAGATATCCCAGCTTAAATTGCGATACAGGCTCTCCTTTCTCAGCAGCCATTGCATACCATTTCACGGCCATGGTGATATCCTGTTCGATACCTTCTCCGTAGAAGTTCATATTGGCAATCTCAACGACTGCTCCGATATGACCTCTCTCACCTGCAAATGCGAACAGTTTCAGTGCGGTAAGTGCATCCTTCGGGACACCGTATCCTCCCTGATAGACGAGACCGAGCTTGAAGGCACCCTCTGGATCTCCGAGCTCCGAGGCTTTTTCGAAAAGCTCTCTGCCTTTGGCGTGATCCCTCTCAACACCCTGTCCGCTCATGTACATCTCACCCAGACGGCACATGGACGGGATGAATCCCAGGTCCGCTGCCTTCTGATACAGTTCTGCGGCTTTCTTCTGATCCACTTCCACTCCGTCACCTAATTCATATGCCTCTGCTTCGGAGTGGAGAACCTGAGCCTCACTTGGTGCAAATTTATCCGTCAAATGCTACACACTCACATGGAGAAAGGACACAGCGGACCGTTCGGATCTGCTTCATTATTCTTTGTCTCGTAAACCGAACCTTCATCCAACTCTACAACGGTAGGAAGAACACGGGCTGCCGTGATAGCTTTCAGTTCATCAACATCGATTCTGATTTCACGTACATCACTTCCTGCGGTACATGACTCGATAAATGTTCCGTCAATACCAATATATGCGCTCTTTCCTCCCATGTCGGTTCCGGGATCGTTACCTGTCATGTTACATACGATAATCGGTATGCCGTACTGTATTGCATTGGCCTGTGCTACTTTAAGGAATACCTCTATTTCAGCGGGAACTAATGCCGCCATGACGATAAGGATATCCGCTGCATTCTCTGCGTAGTATCTGCAAAGATCGGGAACATAGAGATCGTGACCGAGCATGATTCCCATCTTAAGTCCCTGTCTGTCTACGATGAGCGGCTTTGAGCCTTTCTTGAATATTGCGGATTCATCAAAGAGACCTTTCGTATTAAGATTGATCTTGTCGTAACGTGCAGTCTCCAATCCGTCTATGATAAGTGCACTGTCATAAAGAGAATCGCCGTCCTGAACTGGGCTTCCGCATATGACTGTGCATCCTTTGTTATCTGAAAGCTTTGAAAGACTGTCGATCATCAAAGGTTTCAGCTTTTCAACCTGCATGAGTTCAGGAACGTTGGTGTAACCGCTGCAGAACATCTCAGGAAATATGAAAATCTCAGAATCCACATTACTGACCCTCATTCTTGCTTTGAAGAAATTCACCTTCGGGTCACTGATGATTCCTCTTGACTGAACGACTGTAATCTTCATAATTCTTAATCGGAAAGTGGAGATATAAACATGAGGTTACTTTTGTGTAACTGAGTATCTGGACTGTCCGTTTAAATTTAGAATGTGATGTCGGATATTTACGTTTGTAAAGAAGCATTCTGTACTCTTTGCTGAGTTGTATCTGTAAAGGAGAACCAAATTTATCTACCAAGATTTATAAACAATTAATTTTAATGATGATTGGTGAATTAATATGTTCAGTGAAAACAGATCTGATTTCGCCGTACCTATCACAGGATTCCTGATTATTGCTTTCATCTCACTTTTCTATGGAATCAACGCACTCAACGCTGAGTTCGAATTCTTTGATGACTTCATGGGAACATCGGTCCTGATGATTGTTTCTTTGTTCGGCATTATCGTAAGCGGTTTCGCACTTTACAAGGCATACATTGTTGAAGGACTTTCCTTCGGATTGCTCAGCATTTTTGCAATGGTTTCCGAATCAATAGATCCCGGATACGGAATGACACTCGGAATTATCTTCCTTGTATTCTTCGCAGTATTTGCATTCATGAGCTACCGCGGAGGCCTTCTCGATCTCGCAATCATCGATGCACTCCTCGGAATTTCCGCATTCATTCTCCTTGGATTCGATGTTAACCTCGCAGTACCTGCTATACTTACACTCATTGCAGGAGCAATCGCACTTTACGTCTCAGTATGTGACTGGATGTTCGTTCAGGACATTGCAGATGAATATGCAGAGGCAATGTACGGTGACGACTGTTGCTGCTGTGGCGATGATGATTGCCGCTGCGACGACGATTGTGATGACGACGAGTGTACCTGCGGTTGCCACCACAATGACTAAACGGGGGATTCCCCCCATTACATTTTACCACATTTCCGACAGACTATCAACATCTTACGATTTCGAAGCATCAAAACCTATGAAGACATTGTTCTGATTCACACTGCGTGCATAATTGAGTGAATCACACTGACCCATCACAATCATAAGTCCTGTTCCTTTAGAATCATAGGTAATCGGATCGAACATTTTTCATCACGTATGGTCATCTTGACATTTCCATTGTTAATTCTAACAAGAACATCTATGTATCTGCCTGAATCGTGGGAAAGTCCGTGATCCACCACGTTAAGAAGTATCTCCTCCGCACACAGACGTGCACGTAATGATATCTTTTTTCCTCTGTAGATGAGTATCGAACCAGATACAGATAGAAAAGGCAGTATTAACAATGCCACGACTGCTCGGGGAGAACCCTGTACTCAAAAAGATCCTTGAATATGGGGCCTGTATTAGACAATATGGCTGTCAGAAGTACGGGAGTAATCATCACGCATGCCCATATCAGAATGGTGTCACGCAGCGATCTCTTCCTTTAGAGGGATCTGTCTGTCAGGAATATCAGAATCAGCAGCATGATGCATACGTATGCCAACCAATAACTCTCGAATATATCCGCCATTTCTATTACCTGACTGACAACGTTGTTTTCATCTATTTTATCCGTTGACTCCCGTCAACGGTAAAAATGAAAGAATCACACATTTCAGATCACGACCTTTAATACCTCTGCCATAATCAAAAACATCGGAATCGCACGGAAATGGTATCGATTCTGATGATGCCAACAGGTGATGAGTATTTATCAAAACACCATCCATTCTGCTGGCTGTAAAACATGGACTCATAATTCATAGTTGTTTTGTCGTATATATAACGCTTTTATAAAGCATCTGGCAGCTTTTTTCGACGTAAATACGATACTAACGAAACACGCTGATTCGTAACGAAAAAGACACTGCATATAATTGAGAGAACAGAATAGTGGGCCCGACGAGATTTGAACTCGAGACCTTCCGGTTATCAGCCGGACGCTCCAACCAAGCTAAGCTACGGGCCCTTTTGACTGAAGCTTGAGATAGATAAGTATAATAAAAAGGTTTCCCTCGATAACTTTACTCAAAGGGAGTTTATTTAAGAACTTCACCCCATATACGCACTCATGGCGTCAACATTTCACTGGATAAGAGTCAAAACCATCTGCTATGCCACCGAGGACGAAGACATCCTATGCGACATGATGTCCGAACTTACAGGCACGGAGAATCTCGAAATCGACATCTCCGAAGGTTTGCACAACAATCCGTTGACCGTGATAGATGCCAATCTTTCTAAGAACAAAGAATACGCCACACTTTTCAAATCGTTGGGCGAAAACATAATCGATGCCCTTCTGAACGATCTCGAATCCAGAATCGATGATGACTGCGTATTCTACTTCAGACTTGATAAGCAAAAGGCCGTGTGCGGAGAATATGAAATCGCACACGGAGGTGATGTGGTTTCTGTGACGGGAAAGATTATGTCTCACCCCGCCAGAAAGGAGATTGCTGAGAAAGTCATCAGAGATTATCTTCTTCAGCTGAAGGCTCCTCAGGAATGACTTTTACATACTTGACGCGGCGGTTTCTGACTGATGTAACAATCATAGTACATCCTTCAAGCTCGATTCTATCTCCCATAATTGGGATTTTATTGATCTTGTACTGAATGAATCCGCCTACTGTAGGGCCGTCATAATCCTCGAGATCGAATTTCTTTCCGATCTCTTCCATTATG
>SUSX01000012.1 GCA_015063195.1 Thermoplasmata archaeon
AACTTCAGTTCCAGGGCGGATGCAACGTCTGCAAATCCTGCGGATGGACCAAGTGTGAATAAACAGAAAAGATGGTGCGGTTAATCCGCCCATCATTCATTCCCATTTTTTGTATAAATCGTGGTCGATGTTCAGTTGATCGAGACATCTTCCCACTGTGAAATTGATGACATCATCCAAAGTTTTCGGCTTTGAATAGAATCCGGGGTTTGCATCAAGGATACACACTCCGCATCTTGCAAGTCTCAGTTCATTTTCCAGGAGGATTGCACTTTTCGGTGTCTCTCTCACAACAAGTATGAGTTTTCTTGATTCTTTTATGGAAACAGCTGCAGCTCTTGTGATGAGTGTATCCGCAAGTCCGTTGGAAATTTTACCGAGGGATGATGCACTGCACGGTGCGACAATCATTGCATCCGTTCTGAAACTTCCGGATGAGATTGGTGCAAACAGATCGGTATCCTCGTAAACTTCATCAGCCATCGCATAGACTTCTTCTACAGAATACTCCGTTTCAACAGGTATGATCTCCTTGGCTATTTTTGAGATAACAAGTATCTTTTCACCGGGGAGTTCCTGAAGCAATCTGATTCCGTAAATTGAACCGGATGCACCTGTGATTGCAACTACAGTTTTCACGTTCTGCCGTATGTGAGGGATATTAAAATTATTGACGGTGTGTTTTGATGTTTGTAATCAAAAACGGATTGTAAGGAAGAGAATCGATACGGTTGATAATACATATATTATAACATTAAAACAGCAACAGACATCAATATAACACAAATCAATATTGTTCTGAGGATTAGTGTCATTTTCTTTATAGAGAAATGTTCGTACATTTCCGGTGTTGCATAAGGGAAGATGAATAATGTATAGAACATGAAGAACAATGGATAACAGATGTTCTGTATTCCTTCCAAATCAAGATACACGGCAATAATACTCGGAATAAGAATTGATCCTGTGATAGATACATACGATGAATATCTTTGCATTTTTCAGAATCAGATTGAAATTTCACATATCCATCTTTACATTTTGATGAACATAAATCTGTTTCAGATTCTTTCCCGCAATATTTTCATTTAATATTCAGAAGGAGATTGATTTGTTTTGCATTAAGTCATGGTTTGGATCAGGATGAAGTTTTAAATATGTCAATGTATTACTCTGGGTCACGGATTAGTCATTCGTGACACATTGTCATGTTTGCCCGTGGCGGACATAACGTCTGCAGGTCGTACGGGGGTCTTTGGCCGAACGTGCGAAATTTGTCTTTTGAAAAAGTTTACTTATAGTAATACTTATATACTACATGTTGATTACACATTTTTATTGATGTACAAAGACGAAGTCTGAGTCGTCGAAAAGAGGTATGAAAATGGTAACCGTCTATGACGTTCCTGCAGAGAAACTCATTCTCAAGGTTGCAGAGAAGCTCAAAGCAGTCGATGCAATCCAGCCCCCAGAGTGGGCAGAGTTTGTAAAAACAGGCAGGCACACTGAGAAGGCCCCCGCACAGGGAGACTGGTGGTTCACAAGGTCCGCAGCAATCCTTAGAAAGATCTACGTAAAGGGCCCCATGGGATCATCAAGACTTGCAGCAGAATACGGTGGATACGCAGACAAGGGTGCAATGCCCAACCGCGCAGTCAAGGGAAGCCGTAACATCGCAAGGAAGAGCATGATGCAGCTCGAGAAAGCCGGATACCTTGTTTCCGTTGAGAAACAGGGACGTGGAATCAGCGCAAGCGGAATGTCACTCTTGGACAACGCTGCTAAAGAGGTTTATGACGAGATGAACGCCTGAGAGGGATAGAGCATGGAAGACCCGGAATTGGAAGCATTGAGACAGAGAAGGATGGCCGAACTTCAGCAGAACCAGCAGCAGGCTGTTGCACAGCAGCAGGCAGCTGAGCAGCAGCGTCAGCAGATGGAAGTTCAGAAACAGATGATTCTTAGGCAGATCCTTACTCCTGAAGCAAGAGACCGCCTTTCAAATGTCAGAGTTGCAAACGCAGAACTCTGCAACATGGTTGAAATGCAGCTCATTCAGCTTGCACAGTCAGGAAGGCTCCAGGGCGTGGTCACCGACGATTTGCTCAGAAATATCCTTAGGCAGGTTTCTCCCCAGCACAGGGAGATAAGCATCGAGAGGAGATGATTATAATGAGTTCAACTAAACCCCCGGCAATGAAGGCCAGGCTTAACAAGGCGATCAACCAGAACCGCCGTGTTCCCGCTTGGGTAATGATGAAGACTAACAGGCAGTTCTTGCGCCACCCTAAGAGAAGGTCCTGGCGTATGAGCAAACTTAAGGAGTGAGTAGGATGGCTGAAGAAATCGAGAGAATCATCACCATTCCCCTCAGGGCAACAAAGATGGCTCCCCGCTCACGCAGGGCAAAACGCGCTGTAAAGGAAGTCAGGGAATTCATCATGAGGCACATGAAGGCAGACGAAGACAAGGTCTGGCTCGACACTGCACTCAACGAGAAGCTCTGGGCAAGAGGAATCCAGAACCCTCCAAGCAGGATTACAGTCAAGGCAGTCAAATTCGATGACGGCCTTGTTGAAGTAACACTTGCAGAGTGATTACGATGATGCGTCTTTCACGTTATTCAGGTAACCCCAATCTGGGGGTATATGCATCTGTTAGTGAAAGCTACGCGTTTATCGCCTCTGACCTCGGTGACGATTATGTCGCCGAGGTCGAACAAACCCTTGGCGTACGCGGGATTAAGACATCTGTTGCTGGCTCATTTGTAGTCGGATCACTGATGGCAATGAATTCCAACGGCGCAATAGTTTCCGGACTTGCAGAGGAAACAGAGATTAACAGAATCAGCGAGTTCCTTCCTGTCGCACTTCTGAGCGACAACATGAATGCAGCAGGAAACAACATTCTTGTAAACGACAACGGCGCAATAATCAATCCTGACATGGACGATTCATCATTGAGGGAAGTAGAGGATGCGTTGGGTGTAGAATGCGTACGTGCAAGTATCGCAGGAATCAAGACCGTAGGTGCAATCTGTGTAGCAACCAACAAAGGTGTAGCGGTTCCTCCGGATACAACCGATGCAGATATCAGACTCATTCAGGAAGTCCTGAAGGTAGAGGCTGTCAGAACCACCCTCAACCACGGTTGCCGTACATTGTCCGCATGTGTCCTGGCTAATTCCAAAGGTGCAGTCGTAGGGGATATGACGACACCTATCGAGATGGGTAAGTTAGAGGACGCATTGGTCCTCTATTGATTGTAAAAATAGAGTCAGGATTTGACAGGTAAATCAGTTCCTGTCAAAGACCCAGCACTCTTTGTATTCCGGCAGTTCATCTTTGGTTATGTCAATTGAATTACCGACATAATCTATGGATTCCTCGGGAATCATCTGAAGGAAGTGATCTACATCCTTCACCGGAATGGTGAGTCCTCCGAAACGGTAGTGCATAGGGATGATGATTCTGGGATTGACCAGTTCTATGAATTTTCTTAATTCAGGATTCTCCATGGTGTATGTGCCACCTACGGGGACAAAGAGGAAATCCACTTCTTTGATTGCGTTGATGACTTTACCACTGGGTATGTCACCAATATCTCCGCAGTGACAGAATGTCATGTCCTCGAAGGTGAATCTGTACATGGTGTTGAATCCACGTATGTATCCTGAATCATCGTCGTGATATGTGTTGAGGCCGTAGAACGGGATGTTGTTGAACGAGAATCTTCCGTTCTTCATCACATAGGTCCTGAAGTTACCGTCGATACTCCTGACGGCATTGTGATCGTAATGGTTGTGTGTAATCAGGACCAAATCCGCAGTTGCAGACGGAGGTTTGATTCCGATCGATTTTCCATCATGCGGATCTATAACAATGGTAGTATCTCTGTTGCTTATTTCGAAACAGGCATGTCCGTGCCATTTGATGCGCATACGTTCCTATAATGTCTATAATGAGATAAACTAAACGGTTTGATGATGTGCACAAGTGATTGTACCGAAAACAGCTAGGTTAAGAGCCTTTATATGGCTTTCTTATAATTTGAGTGGAACTCAAATTCCTGAAGTGCTTACCAGTAAAGGTTCGCTGATTTGTCTTTGACCGCGGACCTGCCTGGCTGCCCCCAGGCCGCGTTTTAATATGTTCCTGGCTGCGTTTATGTCTCTGTCCATTCTTAGATTGCAGTAAGGGCATTCATGTATTCTTACTGACAGATCTTTTTCTACGATATTTCCGCAACGTGAACATATCTGGGATGTATATGCAGGATTCACTTCATGTATTATTGTACCGGCTTCTTCCGCTTTGTACGATAATATACTCATGAATGTAGTCCATGCTGCATCCCTGAATTGTTTTTTCATGGTTTTACTTTCGGATTCTTCGGATAATTCCTTGACATTGAGTGATTCAGCATATATGTCTCCGTGGTTGTATGTAATGTCCCGGGTTGTTTTGTGGTAGAGATCCTTTCTGTGATTCTTCAGTTTTCTGAATCTGTGTGTTAACCTAGCTCTCATTCTGTAGTAATCATCGGATTTTCTGTATTCGGGATTGTCTTCAATCGCTTTGGAAAGTTTCCTTTGAACTTTGGCCAGTTCGGATTCTTTCCTACGGTATGTGTTATCGTTGGGAATTACCGTTCCGTCGGAGAATGCTGCCAATAACCTGAGACCGAGATCCATTCCTACGGGTTTGCTGTATGTATCTTCGAAATCCAAAGATGTTTGGTGTTCTGTAAATTTATTGACAATCCAAACAATACAGATCTTCCATCTGTATTCCTTTCCTACTCTGGTACGGGATATTGTTGCAGTTTTCATTATTCCGGGAATTCTGAATCTGTTGCCGAATCTTATGTTCCCTATTTTTCCAAGCCTTATACGGTCGAATCCTCCTTTACTGCCGTCTTTGGAAACGAAATAATAACCCTGGGGGTGAGGATATGTGAACGAGTCGTATCTGTTCCTTGATTTGTATCTGGGATAACCTACATTCCTGCCTTCTTTTCTTCCTTTCAGAAAGCTCTTGAATGCTTTGTGTACTCTTTTAGCTACATCATTGAGACAGTTCTGATAAATAGGTCTCATCCATTCGTTATGGTTCCAGATGCCTCTTGCAATTCTTATCAAATATATGTCATTGGGAAGATTGAGATTGCGTTCAAGAAGGAATTTACAGATTTTCCATAATCTGTTATAGACTTCACGGCAGACTTCAAGGAATAACAATAATTTTCTTTCCTGTTCCCTGTTAGGGTAAAGAGCATACTCTGTTGTTCTAATGAAATATCCTTCATCAGAACTTTCTTCAGAATTATCTGAGATAACAGAATGTGTACACTCCTTCCTGAAACTGTGAAAGTTGTCTTTTCCCATCTCGTTTTATTGATTGTTGATTACTCTATATTAATCTCTGAGGGGGAGGTCACCGAATCGCCCGAATTTCCCGAATCGGAGAGGGATTGATAAACGTTCATCAAAATAGCGTCCTAACTGATCTCTGAAGAGAAAAAGACCCTTCCACTCAAGTTATTGGATAGCCTTTATATTTTTGTAGAAATATATGCAAACGTGAAGAAGACTCTGGTTTTAGCAGTTGACCGTGATGACGATTACGGAGTTAAAGCAAATGTCGAGACGCCGATCATAGGTTTCGACCAATGCAGGGATGCAGCTGTATCTCTAGGTGTCGTAGATCCAGAGGATTCTGATGTGAACGGACTTTTTGCAGCATTAAACATCTACAGAGAACTGTCGGAAGACGGAAGGGATGTCGAGGTTGCACTGATCTGTGGAGACAAGAAGGTAGGTCACATTTCCGATTCTGTAGTCATTGATGAGTTGGAAGCCGTTCTCAAGGAAGTTCAGCCAGACAGGGTAATCCTTGTAGGAGACGGTGCGGAAGACGAGTATGTCTATCCTATCGTATCTTCACGTGTTCCTATCGATTCGGTGAAGAAGGTCTATGTCAAACAGGCTCCCGGATTGGAAGGAGCATTTTACATCGTGTCAAGGATGCTGAATGATTACGAGAAAAGGAAGAGATTCCTCGCACCTTTGGGATATCTTATGATGATGATTGCAATGGTGTTTACAATACAGGGGTTGTTTGCATACTATACCAGCAACGATCTCTCCTACCTGTATTCTTTGGCATGGCCAGTCGTTATACTCGGAGTAGGCGCACTTGTTGTCATGTATTCGTATAACATGATATCTCCGTTAATGGAGACACTGGAGCTTAGCATCAAGAATCTAAGGTCAGGAAATATCATAGTCACATTCAGTATTCTTGCGTTGTGTCTCGCTATTGGAGGAATCCTTTACGGACTGTATACTGTATGGGATGACCATACAAGGGATCCTGTCTACATTGTCGTGATGTTTGCTTCCACTGTCCTTTGGCCTATTGTTTTTGCTATAGTGCTTACCGATGCAGGACGTGCAATTCACAATTATCTTTACATAAGGAAAGTGAACAGAAGTTTTATGATAGGAACCATAGTAGCCATAGGATTGGCATTTATCGTACAGAGCATCCTGGATATTGTGAAGAATCTCCTCGGATACGGTATGATGGCTGATTCAGCATTGTTCACGGAGATGGTTGCCGGTTTCCTGTTCATGATTTCGGCAACATTACTGCAGGCTAATTTTACCAGACATTTCAGAAAGAAGGAATTGTCCGATGAAAAGAATTGATTGGGAACCTCTCTATGAGGAGATTCTTTCTGATATGGGTTATGACAGATTCTCCGATGAATCATCAGCAAGATTGTTGAAGACATTGATGCCGAATGCAGATCTTGTAGATGATGACGAGTTGCCCGGAACCTTCGGTGAGTGTCCCGTAGTCATTGGTCCGGCGAATCCCGATCTTTCCGGATTGGACGGAAGATTCATTATATCTGCAGGTTCCGCCACGGAGATTCTGATTGACAAAGGGATAGTGCCGAATGTTGTAGTGACTGATCTTGACGGCAATATAGATTCACAGATTGAAGCATCGAAGATGGGAGCATTGACCTTCCTTCATGCTCACGGCGATAATGAGGACTTGATTATGAGATATTCATCCTCATTCACAGGTCCTGTCATCCTTACGACTCAGGCCACTTCTGACAGAATAATAAGAAACTACGGCGGTTTTACGGATGGTGACAGGGCGGTCTGTATAGCATTCTATTTCGATGCGGACAATGTGGAACTGAGAGGTTTCAACTTCTCTGAACCCTGTTTAAAGGACGGAACAAGTCCGGAAATTAAATTAAAGAAACTCCGCTGGGCGGAGAAGATAATTTCTATGTTCGGTGACCGTATCATCATACGATGATTACCAAAAGTATCAGCACCATGGCAAAAATCATCATGTATGACATGAATGATGTTACTCTGTTGGTGATGTTGCTTCTTTTTTCCTCATCTCTCATTCCGGATTTTTCAAGTATGTAATCGACACCGTATGAGAACACATATCCTCCGTCGAAAGGTATTGCAGGAAGTGCGTTAGATACTGCGAGGACGAGATTGAGCCAGAACATCCAATAAAGCGTCTGTATAATTATCCAGAATATGTCCGAATCCATGAATGTACATTCAAACCACCACTGTGTGTCTGCAGGAATCGGTGAGAATCCCTGGAAGGGGGCAGAGATGTATGATATACAGCTCATGGCATAATCGCCGACAGTCTCGTCACCGTAGAATGGATTAATTCCTGTGTTGAGGACCAGATTGGGTGTTGTGAACGTCATTCCTGAGAGAGTGGTTGATATGCCGAGGAATCCGCAACCCGATTTTGCCTTTGACAGTGTCACAGTTCCGACCATAGGTTCTGAAGTCTCTGCAGTCTGCGGATTTCCGTATTTTATGTGAAGGGTGGTATTTGGTTCGGTTGAATGCATATATGTAGTGAAATCCGAAGGGATGTCAATATATGTCCATTCATTTCCGTCAGCAGAGAGTGCGAGAATCTGATCTCCTTTACTGAGTAACGTTGATGCCGGTGATCCTTCAGTCACATTGGATACGACAGCACCCAGTACTATGTTGTCTATGACGGTTTCAGAACCTTTGTAGAGATAGGTCAGTTTGTAAGATTTTAATTCTCCCTTATTATCGATAGAATTGTAGAACGAATCAACGGAATCGATCTCATTATCTCCGATACCCAGAATAATAGCTGTTGCCGGGATGTTTATGTTGTAGGCTTCGGAATCCGAAGTAACTGCATATACTGCGGGATTGTCCCCGTAATCGCAGTCAACTGCACCTACTGATGCGAAAATCATCATGAATATGACTGCAGCTGTAATGAAGTTTGTAGTGATGCCTGCAGCATACAGATGGAACTTTGTTTTTCTGCTTGCCTTTTCGACATCTTCCTCATTCGGTTCTACGAAAGCACCTACCGGGATAACCCCATACAATATTCCGGAAGAGTCGACACGAAGGTCGTTAGCACGTGATTGGAACCCATGTGCCAATTCATGGATTACGACTGCAAAGACAAGTCCGATTATACCGTAGATGAGGGGAAGCATAGGATTCAGACCGGGAATCGCCAATGCATATTCGATACCCAATCCTGTGGAGTTGATCGCCTTCGGCAACAGTGCCATATCGATGACTACAATCGAAACGATTGCAAACATCAACAGGAAAGAGACTGCTACCGATATCAATCCGAAGATGTTCCAGAATCTCTTGTATTTTCCGAGCCTGTCCATCATTTTCAGTCCCCACTGAGTACGGATCATAATCAGCGGGCCGTACGGCAGGAATCCTTTTTCATGTGCTTTTTCGCTGCTGCGGACGTAGATGTATATTGGGATGTAGATTACCAATAACGTCAAAAGAACAATCCAGACCAGATCCATAACCGTCTCCGATTCTACATTATTTATCGTATATTTAGCGATATTCCATCGATTTCTATATTTGTAGAATGATCGACACAATATTCAGATTAGGCTGGATATGTTACATCCATCCTTTAATCCGTAAGTATCTGGGGAGGGTTTATCAATAATAAGATAATACTCATATCCGATGGAGAATCTGCATCAGATCATACAGGCAATAAGGTCGTTTCCGGGAGTAACCAGGAAGAACACAATCCATGAGATAGTCAAGTTGCTTCCGACGGATTCTTTTGTCAGCGTAGCTGCTTCCGAAGGTGAGGATGCGGCAGCCATCGAGTTCGGAAATGATTACATCCTTTTTGCAACGGACGGAATAATGGAATCTCTTCTGAAATCCGATCCTTTCCTTGCCGGATATTTTGCAGTATTGGTCAATGTCAACGATATTGCCGCAATGGGCGGTAAGCCGTTGGCAATGGTTGACGTTCTGTCAGTCAGAGATGACAAAGTATGTTCACAGATTCTCAAAGGTATGGAGCGTGCCGTAAGGAAGTTTAACGTCCCTATTGTCGGAGGACACACACATCCTGACTGTAAGTACCATGCCATCGATATTTCCATCATAGGGTCCGTTCCCAAAACGGACATAATAAAGAGCAGTACGGCAGAGCCGGGTGATGATATTGTCTTCGTAATGGATTTGGATGGATTCTTCCATTCCTCACTTCCCTATGCATGGGATACAACATCCAGAAAAGAGGACAGTATCGTTCAGGCACAGATGGATACCATGTGTGTCATCGGAAAGGAGAAACTTGCCCATGCTGCAAAGGATATGAGCAACCCCGGTTGTATAGGAACTCTCGGAATGTTATTGGAATCATCCAATATGGGGGGATATGTGGATGTCGAAAAGATACCTGTTCCAGAAGGTGTCGATTTCATCCAATGGATACTCAGTTACCAGGGTTGTGGATTTGTTTTCACCTGTAAACCCGAGAATTCACAAAGGATTATTGAACTCTTTGAAGAGGTCGAGTGTACTGGTGCAGTCGTAGGAAAGGTGTTGAACAGCCGCGTTCTCTCACTGAGGAATTCCGAAGCTGAAGAGACATTGTTCGATTTTGAGAAGGACATAATCACAGGTTGTGTCCCCGTTAAGAAATGAGTAGCTGTGCTCCTGTACGTGTGGTCAATGCGACATTGTACGGAATTGGCGGAGCTGTATTGTTCCTGTTCCTATTCATTTTGGCACTTATATGTGACGGTTCATGGACATTCGGAGTAAACGACCTTAGTGATTTAGGGGTATCTCCGAATCCCTGGGCATGTTTCTTCTTCAATTCCGCTTGTGTATTCTCCGGTGGGTTGTTGTTTATATTCGGTATTAAGATGTACTTCGCCTGCCCCAACATCGAGAGGTATGCATATCTTGTGTCAGGATTGAGTGCATTGTTCCTGATGGGTATCGGGCTTATGACTGAGGATATGGTTCCTTCGGTACATCTGGAATTTGCTTACATTTTCTTCGCGATGGTAGGCTGTGTTGTTGCCGGAACAATCCTTTTGGATTTGAAAAAGAAGAAACTTCTGAGAGCAGTAACATCAAGCGTGATTTTGTTGATGAGTCTTATCCTGTACCTTACACAGCCATTCGAAGTGTATGAACCGATAATCGTGATGGGAATGTTGGTATGGATCATAACAAGATCCGTATATGTTTTCACATGTCATTAGAATAAGTGTTGGGCCACAAAGGTAGAAGTAATTTCCACTGGAAGTTGATCACTTTGTTTCTCAACCCCGCTTCCCTGCGAGCGTCAGTAGTTCACGGTAAGGCTGCTCCCGTCAGGGCCTGACCCGGTTCCCATGATTAGTAAAACATCAACAACCCTCCGGCTGTCTCCGATTTAGACGCCGACCCCGCAAGACAGGATCTCATAGTCACTCTGTGGGCTTCCAGCTTCCATACACCCCGTCCAATGCTGTCACCTCCGCATATTGACGGTTTCGGTATACAAGGATACGCCAAGCATCCCGGTCTAGCCCAACAAGTGGCGATATCATCCCATTTATTATAAGTTATCGTTCCCAAATGGGTAAGTTTGGTATCCAAATCAAAAAGAAAAAGGGAATGGTACGGATGTTCCGTACTCATTCATATGTTCTGTTGTCAGTAACGTGTTTTGCTTTACCTTCAAACCTCTGAAGTGTTCCCGGAAGGACCAGTTTCACTTCGGCTTTGATGTTCAGGATTTCTTTCAGTCTCCTGTCTAATTTAGAGGCCATCTTCTGAAGTTCCACCATATCTTCCGTAAGTGACTCTTCGTTGAGTTCTGCCTCAATCAAAAGGTGATCCATGTAGTTTTTGTTATCAAGAGTAAGATGGTAGAACGGGCTGAGGAAAGGCATCTCACCGATGACCGATTCAATCTGTGAGGGGAACACATTGATTCCGCGAACTACAAGCATATCATCAGTCCTTCCGGAGAGCCTCTGAAGTCTGGGGTGTGTTCTTCCGCATTTGCATTTTCCCCATTCCAACGATGATATGTCTCCGATCCTGTATCTGATTAATGGGAATGCTTCTTTCTGAAGCATGGTGACTACGACAGCTCCTCTTTCGCCTTCCTTCACCGGTTGGTCGTTGTCATCAAGAATCTCGATGAGGCAGAGGTCTGCCCATACGTGTACTCCGCACTGTTCGCTGCATTCAAGGAACATGGGTCCGTTGAACTCACTGGCACCGTAACAGTTGTGCACTCTGATTCCCGTCCTGTCCTGAAGTTTACTCCTCATGGATTCAGACCAGGGTTCTCCTCCTGCGATGGCAAGTCTCAGTTTTGTGTCCTTACGGATATCGATTCCCTTCTGGTCGCAGGTGTCTGCAATATGGAACAGGTACGAGGGAGTTCCTGCTATGGTAGTCACCGGAAGGTCGCACATGAGTTCAATCTGACGGTTCGTGTTTCCTGTACTGGTAGGGAGAACCGTAGCTCCGATCTTCTCTCCTGCATCATGTACTCCCAATCCGCCGGTAAAGAGACCGTAACCGTGGCTGTTCTGTAACATGTCCTTCTTTCCCATACCGAAGGAGACCATTCCGCGTGCGAGGGATTCGGACCATGAATCGAGATCGTTCTGTGTGTATCCTACAACAGTGGGTTTACCGGTGGTTCCGGATGACACATGTACACGGACCAATTCATCATATGGTCTGATGAAGAGTTTATCCGGATAGTTGTCTCTGAGATCCGTCTTCTTCATGAACGGTAATTTCCTGATGTCATCCAATGTTTTGATATCCTCAGGTTTTACACCTTTTTCATCCATCTTCTTTTTGTAGAATTCGGATTTTTCATAGGTGTTCTTTACAAGTTTCTGTAAAAGTTCAAGCTGAAGTGCCTTTAGTTCCTCAATAGGCATGGTCTCTATTTTCTCATTCCAAAATGACATTTTTTTCCCTCGTGTGGTGTGCTATCATTTGACACGGTATTTTGTAACTATCTATACTATATAACCATTCTGAAATCAGAAACCGTTATCAATGAAGTTGTCCCAATCCCTGGAGCGTTCTCTAGCATATACCAACGGTGCTCCGCAGAACGGACATTCCGTAAGATCCATGGGCGTGATGGTACCTTCCTTGGGAGTATCCATAACCTCATGTTTCTGTTTGGACAGATATTTTTTGTAATCCTTTCTGTCCATGGTCATAGAGAATGTACATTCCGACGGATCGGAATCGATGTTGCTCATACTGGTGTCGCCGTTGATCATATACTGTTTCATCAGTTCGCAACAGGCATTCTCAACATCCTGTGAATTCATCTTCAGCATGCCCATGGGTCTGGAATTCAGCATGATTCCTCTGAATCCGCTGAGTGATTCCCAAATGACCCTGCTCATACTGTCTCCTTTCTCGGAGAATGCTGATGTGTAATACAGGAGTGCTTTCCAAGGATCCTTTTCGGTTCCTTTTCCATGATAGAATATGTCGCCGAGTGCTTCACAGGCTATTCTGTCTCCTTTGATGGAGTTGGTGAGTTTGGTATATATCGCAATCGCTTCACCTACAGAACCGCTCTCCAAAAGTTCCGATGCCCTATTCCTCTCGGATTCAGCATACTCATCGTATGTGATATCCTCTGAGTAACCGTACATCTCACGAAGTTCTTCCTCTGCAAACTCGGCCATATTATCACTGAAGTGTTATTTTTCCGACGACCCTGAGTTTTCCGCCTTCAAGATACATCATAAGTGCAGTATCTCCGGGTTTGTGAATCATGTCGGATTCGAAATCCAATTCAAGGTTAGGTTTGTGGAAATCTCCGTCATCCGAAACAGACGTTACCCTGCAGGGGACCATCTGCATCCAGTGACCGATATGCATGACCATTCCGTCCTTAATCGGATTCTTCCAATATTTCACAAGGTTGGCCTGACCTGATACCTTTCTGGACATCTTGATTGACGGATCGGTTGTAAGGACGTATCCCCTGTCCAGTTCATCGGATTCGATTCCTCTGAGTGCAAGACCTACATGGTCGCCCTTGATACCGTCGTCTGCATCCACATCATGTTTTTGAATGGATTTCAGAACCACTTCTCTGTTCAAAGGGAACACTTTCAGTTTATCATGTTTCTTGAAGTAGCCGTCGATGACGGATCCGAGTACGACGGTTCCCACTCCTTTAACGTTGAAGTGACTGTCGACAGGGCATGAACCGCAGGTTCCTGCACCGGCGGTCTTTTCGATTGAACATGCAAGATCCAACAGCATCTCTCTGATTTTGATGGCATCGTCTTCGAGTTCCTCGTATCCTTCGAGGCAGGTGTCCGCAATCAGGGGTTTCAGCTGCTCCATCTGGATGTAGTTTCTGAGGATAATCCATCCCTTGTCGATTCCGAGCGAATCAATCATGACGATTGTTTCACCGAGATAGGAATCAATCTTTTCTACGACGAGGATTGCATATTCAGCCATTGCCACGGAGTAGAAGAGTGATGAAAGTTTCTCAGGATACTTTGACGGTTCGATAAGTGTGACCGAATCATTTCCCCTCTTCAGTTCGTAGAAGGTCATGTCGGTGACAGTACCCTTCTTTCCTACATCCTTGGCGAATTCAAGGCTACCTGCCGTTACGACGTTTAAGTTACCCATGTGATACACCTACAGGTCTTCTTCCGAAAGGATTTCCAGGCCTGCATCTTTAAGGACCTTGATTGCAACTCCGGGTTCGTCGACCCTGAAGAATACTGCGGGTCCGTTGACTCCTGCGTATGCGTATGCGTACTCGATGTTCAGGTTGTTGTCTCCGAACACTTTTGCAACATCGTATATTCCTCCGGGAGCATCATTGAGTTTCACTGCGACGACATCTGTGAGTTTCACGATGATGTTCTTCTCCTTCAGTGTGTCGTATGCCTCTTTAGGGTTGTTTGCGATTGCCCTGAGGACACCGAAACCAGAAGATTCTGCGATGTTGAATGCTTTGAGGTTGATGTTACACTCCTTCAGTGTGGATGTGATGGAAGCGAAACTTCCAGGTTCATTCTTGACGAAAATTGATAACTGTGTGATGATGTCTGTCATTTACAACTGCCTCCTGTCAATTACCCTCTTTGCTTTTCCTTCGAATCTGGGAAGGCTTCCGCTGGGCATGAGTTCGATCTTGACTGCTACGTTGAGGTATTTCTTTGCCTCGTGTTCAATACGTTTCTTGAGTGCGTTCATGTCGTCGACCTTGTCGCTGAACGCTTCGGGTTTAATCTCTACCTGAACTGTCATTGTATCCAAGGCAGATTCTCTTTCGACAATAATCATGTACTGATCTCCGACTTCGGGGATCTGCATGAGTGTGTGTTCTACTTGTGAGGGGAACACATTGATACCGCGGATAATCAGCATATCATCGGATCTTCCAGTGATCCTGTCGATACGGGGTGATGTTCTTCCGCATTTACAGACCTCTTCCCTGAGGCATGTGAGGTCCTTGATTCTGTATCTGATTAAGGGGAATGCTTCCTTCTTCAGCATCGTAACGACCATCTCTCCCCTTTCTCCGGGTTTGACAGGGAGGTCTGTCTCGGGATCGATGATTTCAACATACATGATGTCTCCGCAGATGTGGATTCCGTTGCATTCCTCACATTCTGTGTACATAGGTCCTGCCATCTCAGATGTTCCGTAGATGTCGTATGTCTTGATACCCATGCTTTCTTCGAGGTGTTTCCTCATTCCCGCTGTCCAGGGCTCTGCTCCGAGGATGGCCTTTCTGAGTTTTGTATCTCTTCTGAAGTCGATGCCCATCTTCTTTGCGACATCGTTCATGTGAACCAAATATGAAGGCGTACAGGCGATTGCTGTAACTCCTAAGTCCATCATGAGCTCCAACTGACGCTCTGTTCCTCCGGTTCCTGAAGGAAGTACGGTTGCACCTACAACTTCTGCACCGTAATGGAGTCCCAAACCACCGGTGAAGAGACCGTATCCGTATGAAACCTGGATGATATCATCACTGGTTATTCCGATGGATGTCAGTGATCTTGCGAGAGCATCGTTCCAATAATCGATGTCGTTCCTGGTATATCCGACAAGTGTGGGTTTACCTGTTGTTCCGGAAGACACGTGGTACCTTACTACATCGGTGTTGGGGACTGTGAACAGCTTTGTCGGATAGAAGTCCCTAAGGTCCTGTTTGTACATGAACGGAAGTTTGACGATATCGTCCAGGGTCTGAATGTCTTCTGGTTTGACACCCTGTTCTCTCATCCTGTTTCCGTAAAATTCATTGTTCTCGTACACGTGTTTAATCAATGTCTGCAGTTCTTTAAGCTGAAGTTTTTTAAGTTCATCGACTGGCATGCATTCGATTTCTTCATTCCAAAACATGGTTGCACCTTGCTTTATGCTTGGTGTTATTATTTTAAACTATTAAGGCTCTCCGATAATTTGAGTGGAAAAACATTTTTCTCTTCGAAAGATGATTTTAGACAATATTCCGATGAATGGTTGTCGATCTCTTCCCGATTCGGGCAATTCGGGCGATTCGGTGACCTCCCCTTCTGAGATTTATATACGGAAATATGAATCAATAAAACAAGATGGGAAGAGATAACTTTCACAGTTTCAGAAAGGAATGTACACATTCTGTCATCTCTAATAATTCTGCAGAGAAATCCGACGAAGGATATTTTGTAAGAACAACAGAGTATGCTCTTTACCCTAACAGGGAACAGGAAAGAAAGTTATTGTTATTCCTCGATGTCTGCCGTGAAGTATACAACAGATTATGGAAAGTCTGTAAATTCCTTCTTGACCGTAACCTAGGTCTTCCTAATGACATATATCTCATGGATATTGCAAGAGGAATCTGGAACCATAATGAATGGATGAAACCCATTTACCAAAACTGTCTCAATGATGTAGCTAAAAGAGTACACAAAGCATTCAAAAGTTTCCTGAAGGGGAGAAAAGAAGGCAGAAAAGTAGGGTACCCGAGATACAAATCAAAGAACAGGTACGATTCGTTCACGTACACACATTCAAGCGGATACGGTTTCATTTCCAAAGACGGTAAGAAAGGAGGATTCGACCGTATAAGATTGGGAAAAATAGGAAACATAAGATTCGGCAACAGATTCAGAATTCCCGGAATAATGAAAACCGCAACCGTCTCCCGTACCAGAGTAGGAAAGGAATACAGATGGAAGATCTGTATCGTTTGGATTGTTAACAAGTTCACAGAACACCAGACATCGTTTGATTACGAAGATGTATACGGTGAACCTATCGGAATGGATCTTGGATTGAGATCATTGGCAGCATTCTCCGACGGAACAATCATTCCCAATGACAATACGTACCGTAGAAAAGAATTCGAACTTGCCAAAGTCCAAAGGAAGCTTTCCAAGGCTATCGAGGACAATCCCGATTACAGAAGATCGGACGATTACTACAGAATGAGGGCCAGACTCACCCACAGATTCAGAAAACTGAAGAATTACAGAAAGGATCTGTACCACAAAACAACCCGTGACATTACATACAATCACGGAGACATATACGCAGAATCGCTCAATGTCAAAGAATTATCCGAAGAAACTGAAAGTAAAACCATGAAAAAACAATTCAGGGATGCAGCATGGACTACACTTATGAACATGTTATCGTACAAAGCGGAAGAGGCCGGTACGGTAATTCACAAAGTGGATCCTGCTTACACATCCCAAATATGTTCCAGATGCGGAAATATCGTAGAAAAGGATCTGTCGGTAAGAACACATGAGTGTCCTTACTGCGATCTTAGATTAGACAGAGACATCAACGCAGCAAGGAACATACTGAAACGCGGCCTGGGGGCAGCCAGGCAGGTCCGCGGTCAAAGACAAATCAGCGAACCTTTATCGGCAAGCACTTGCGGAATTTGAGTTCTACTCAAATTATCGCAGAGCCGCTATTAAAAGTCAAAGGAATTGAAAGGTGTTTGTAGGAAATTCCATCAGCGGACGATTCCCTTCTCTGCCATGCCTACAGCTATCTTGATCATCTTCTGCATGCAGGGTTCGGCATAGAAGTCCTTCCTTACGGTCAGCTCGCTGTACATTGCATCGGGATCCTTTCCTTTGAGGTCATCGATTTCACGGATTCCGAGAAGATAGAGTCCTCTGCAACATTTCTCACTGACTGATGGAAGTTTCCTCAGTTTCTCTACAACAGCCTTCTCTTCCTCACCCATAGGTGCATCGGATCCTCCGAGGCCGCATGCTGCTTCTGTCATGTATGATGTATCGGAATACACTCATATAATACCGAGTGACGATACAACCGAAGCGGTCACATTGAGGACGTCACTGGTGATAAGCCAGCTGGTTACACCCTTCAGAATGTATTCAACTCCCATTGCAGTCAGAAGCAGACCGATAATCTTGGAAACAATCTCGAGAGGCTGTATTCCTATGTATCTGACAATGGTCGGGCTCAGTCTGAGCAACACCCATGTGACTATCAGAGCAATTATACTGGATACTATGATGGGAATCAATCCGTACTGTTCGGAGAACAGAATTGCTGCCGTTATGATACCGGGTCCGGAAAGGATAGGTGTTGCGATGATTACCCACGGTGCACCTTTTTCTGAAGCGTCCTGGCTCAGTTTTATTCCGAAGACGATTTCGATACCCATGAGAATAAGAACCAATCCTCCGGCAGTACGGAAACTGTCCATAGTGACTCCGAAGAATCCCATAAGATCCTGACCGATGAAAACGAACACGAACAGCAGTATTGCAGCTACAAGCACGGCTTTGTTGGCATAACTCTTCATAACGGATGGGTCTACATCCTTGGTTGTGGACACGAAGATTGGCAGACTTGCGAACGGATTAAGGATGAAAAACATTGAAGCTGTTAGCATCAACAGTGCATGTATGTCCATAATTCCATGTTGATTTTAGGGTATTTAAACCATTTGGCTCTCCCTGAATTTGAGTGGAAAGAAGAATATTCTAGATTTCATATGCATAGGTATGGAAGATCAGATCCGGAAATGGGACGACCTTTACCGTACTCAGAAAAGGGCTTGGCGCGGAGTTACCAACATCGGCAGTGTTCCGTTCGATGAAGGTTCATCTGTCCTCGAACTCGGATGCGGAAACGGAAAGACTCTTGCAGCACTCAGGGATGCAGGGTACAGGGTTACGGGGGTCGATTTTTCCCAGGAAGCGGTAAACGCATCACGCAGTCTTTTGGGAGAGGATACCGATTTGAGATGTGCATCCGTTCTTGACCTTCCTTTTGAAGACGAGTACTTTGACGGAGTGGTAATATTCCATGTACTGGAACACATAACTTCGGAACAGGAGAGGCAGGCTTCGTCAGAAATCTTCAGAGTTATGAAGCCCGGTTCGAGACTCATGCTGAAGTCCTTTTCTCCGGGAGATATGAGGTCCGAAAAAGGGGAGAGAATCGATTCATCATCGGTTATCCGCGGTAACGGAATCCTTTACAAATACCGTACAGAGGATGAGATCATTGAAGTATTCCGTGATTTCAAACCTGAATCAATCAGGACAGTTGTGGAGGATACCCGTTTCGGCACCCAGAGAAGCAGGATTGAGGCAGTGTTTCTGAAGCAATAATCCGCAATCCTGAAGGCAAGTGTTTAAAACAACCTGCACCATCATTCCCGTATGATATGTCCTAAATGCGGAGCAGAGAATCCGGAAGGAGTCCTTTTCTGCGAGGAATGTGACTGGAGAATGGACCTCGCCTACAAGGGTGAGAAGATGGCTGTCAATTCCGTTTACTTCGGAATCGGTTCGGCTCTCCTGGGTATCGTATCACTGGTCACTGTTTTGTTCGACCTCAGCATCGTTGCGCTTGTAACCGGTGCATTGGGTATGTTCCTCAGCGGATACACGCAGACCTTCATCAGAATCATCGGTCTTGAAGGCGGTGCAAAGAAGAAGATAATGATTATGGCAACTGTAGGAATTTTGACAGCCGTAGTCGGATTTATCGTAGGTTTCTCACAGCTTTTGATGTAAGGTTGATATAATGGCACTTTACCGCGGAAAATACATATTGGAAGGATTGGACGAGATTCCGCCTTCGATGGAGAAAGATCTTGATCTGGCATACGACATATGTTTTCATCTCAAGGAAACGTCTCCCTGTGAGATGTGCGGTAAGTGTTGCCATCAACCGTTCATTACAGTGAGAGATACGGAGGTGGAAAGGGTCGCAGATTATGCAGGAATCGACCTTTACACCTTCGCTACCGAATATCTTTACCGTGAAGACGGGCGTTGGCTCTTCAGGAAGACGAATCCGTGTGCATTCCTCAGAGAGGATAACAAATGCAGGATTTGGAAGGAAAGGCCTGAAATCTGTGACGATTTCCCGTACATGGTGTCCAAGTTTATGAGTAAGGTGTATCTTGCCATAACCCATGACGAATACGACATCATGGCAGATTTGGAATATATGGACGACACGTGGCCGTGTACGCCGATAATAAAAGGCAGTATTATGTCTCTGATAGAAGAGGCTAAAGCCAAAAGGAATCAGTCGTAATTCCTTATGTGTTCCTTGAATTCTTTCGAATACAGTGACGGTTTGATGATGTGTCCTGTATTCTCAATTCTCAGAACTTTACAGTCAGGAATCCTGTCTGAGATATAATCTCCGAGCTTGGGCTCTACCATGATGTCACTCAGACCGTGGATGGAGAGCGTAGGAGCCTTGATGTTGGCAACCTTCTCGCGCGTATCGAATTCATCTAACGCATTCATCTGACCTTTCAGTCCCTCCGGGTTCAGATCGTCAAGTGATCTGAGGACACGTCCCTTCTCCTCAAGGGATGAGAAAAAATCCTCTGTGAAACAGAATGCGTTTGTCATCATGCTGATGTATTCGGGAGAACCTCCTTCGATGGCACAGTCGACGATTCCGTTCATGAAGTAACTGGATCTTGCCGGACGGTAAGGGTATGCAGATATTATTGTCAAAGATTTCAGCATCTCAGGGAACTGAAGTGCGAATTCCTGTGCGATATGTGCGCCCATGGACCATCCGAGGATGTGTGTTTTCTCAATTCCCAGATAATCCAACAATGCCTTTGTATCATCTACAAATTCCTGATATCTGATACGTCCGCCTGGATATTCTGTAAGTCCTGCTCCCCTGTTGTCGAAGGTGACTATTCTGTAGTCGTTCACTAAATCTGGTATAAGGCCCTTGAAAAATGTAGTGTCTCCGCTGAATCCCGTTATCAATACAACCGGTATTCCGCTTCCTTCGTCATGGTAATGCATTTTGATTCCATTAATTTCTGCGAATGGCATAGGACTCAGCCGATAAATCATCGTTCTTTACTTGAACTTTATGCAAAAGTTACAGATTTAGTGGCTATGATACGATTTAAAGTAACGTTTAAATAATAATGCGCCTACGTAGACGCACGCGAATGTTCGCGAGGAGTAAATAATATGAGTACCGAAGGAAAACTCGGAGCAAGGATCAGGAAATACAGGGAACAGCTTGGACTCTCACAGGAGCAGTTAGCAGTTAACTCCGGACTTGACCTTAGCCTTGTCATCGATGTCGAGGAAGGTACGATTTATCCTCCGATCGGAGCGATTATCAAACTCTCAAGGGCACTCGGTCAGAGAGTAGGAACCTTCATGGATGATCAGAATGTGGCCGACCCCGTCATCACAAGGGCAGGTCAGGTCGAAGAAGAGACAGCCTCACACAGGGGTGCCAAGGGACATTACCACTACTATCCTCTCGGAAAGGGAAAGATTGACAGGCACATGGAGCCTATGTTCATCAGAATCGAGGAGGATGAGATTAAAGAGGTTTCTTCCCACGAAGGAGAGGAGTTTATCATCGTTATTTCAGGTAAAATCCTGATGAAATACGGAAAGGAAGAGACAATTCTCGAGAAAGGGGATTCCGTCTATTACAATTCCGTTGTACCTCACTTCATAGGAGCTATCGACGGTCCTGCAGAGATCTACGCTATTCTTTACGTACCCATCTGAGGTGGTTTCAATGGTTTGCGTACCTAGGGAAGAGATCACCAGCAATGAAAGGCTGGGGGATCTGTTGGATAAGTGCATCAGAAATCACCCTGACAACGATGCTATCGTCTATGTAGACAGAGAGATCAGACTCTCATGGAAAGAATGGGGGCAGTCCGTGGACCAGGTGGCCAAGGGACTTATGGCCATGGGTGTGAAGAAAGGCGACAAAGTTGCAGTATGGGCAACAAACGTTCCCGATTGGATCACTCTGATGTTCGCAACTGCAAAGATCGGTGCGATTCTTCTTACAATCAATACCAACTATCAGGAAGCTGAGTTGGATTACGTACTCAGACAGTCGGAGATGGAATATCTTTTCCTCATAGACGGTGTCAGAACCACCGACTACGTTAAGATCGTTTACGATCTTATCCCTGAACTCAAAATTCAGCCCAGGGAAAGTTTCCATTCTGAGAAGTATCCCCATCTCAGAAAGGTATGTTTCCTCGGACCCGAGAAACACCGTGGAATGTACTCTATGTCTGAAGTCAGATCATTGGCTGTTCAGATTTCAGATGAGGAATATCAGGAAAGGAAAGATTCCGTCGATGTACACGATGTTACGATGATGCAGTACACCTCAGGAACCACAGGATTCCCCAAAGGAGTCATGCTTACTCATTTCAACATCGCAAATGACGGATATTGGTTGGGAGCCAACATGAATTACGGTCCGACGGACCGTCTCAGTCTCAACGTACCGTTGTTCCATTGTTTCGGATGTGTTCTCGGTGTTATGGCCTGTATCAACCATGGTGTTACAATGGTCATCTGTGAAGTTTTCGATCCCGTAAAGGTAATGACTTCCATTGAAACTGAGAAATGTACATCTGTTTACGGAGTACCGACGATGTTCATCAACATCCTTGAACACAAACTGTTCAACAAATTCGATTTCTCATCGCTCAGGACCGGTATCATGGCAGGTTCGCCCTGTCCCATCAAGTCGATGGAGGAAGTCGTAGAAAAGATGAACATGAAGGAGATCACAATCGTCTACGGTCTTACCGAAGCATCACCCGGTATGACACAGACAAGGTATGATGAACCTTCATTGGAGAAGAAGTGTGCATCCGTCGGAAAGAAACTCCAGGGTGTGGATACAGTCATTCTCGATCCGGAAACATACGAGCCGTGTCCCGTCGGAGTTATCGGTGAGTTCTGTTGTAAAGGATACAACGTCATGAAAGGATACTACAACATGCCTGAGGAGACAGCCAAGGTAATCGATGAGAACGGATATCTTCACTCAGGTGACCTTGGATATGTGGATGAGGACGGTTACTTCTATGTCACCGGAAGGATCAAGGACATGATTATCCGCGGAGGAGAGAACATTTACCCCAAGGAGGTTGAAGACTTCCTTTACCACTGCCCGGGAATCAGCGATGTTCAGGTTGTAGGAGTTCCCAGTCAGAAATACGGAGAGCAGCCCGGTGCATTCGTCATTAAGAAGAAGGATGCCGACCTTACAGAACAGGATATCCTCGATTACTGTAAGGATAAGATTGCATGGTACAAGACTCCGAAATACATCAAGTTCGTAGATGAGTTCCCGATGAATGCAGCGGGAAAGATCATGAAATATAAACTCAGAGAATACGCCCATGAATTGTGGCCGGATGCGTGATTAAGATGAAAGCAGTAGCATTCAATTGCAGCCCCAGGAAAGAGGGAAACACATACAGTATGCTCAGAAAGGTTCTTGAACAGCTCGAAGCAGAAGGAATTGAGACAGAGTTGGTGCAGGTCGGAGGAAATCTCCTTCACGGATGCAAAGCATGCGGTGCCTGCGGAAGGAACAAGGATATGAAGTGTGCTTTCGGAGCCGACGGAATGAATGATTACATTCAGAAAATGGCAGAGGCCGATGCAATCATCATCGGATCACCCACATATTTCGCAGATATGAGTACAGAGTGCAAAGCACTCCTTGACAGGTGCGGATACACACTCAGATCCAACGGAAACCCTCTAAAGAGGAAGGTCGGTGCAGCAGTCTCTGCAGTAAGGAGGGCAGGAGGAATCCACGTAATCGATGGAATCAACCACTTCTTTACAATCAACGAGATGTACGTTGCAAGTTCCTCCTATTGGAACATGAGTCTCTCCAAGGATGTCGGAGATTTCCCCAACGATGCTGAGGGAGTCAAGACAATGGAAACCCTCGGAAAGAATATGGCCCATCTTATGAAGAAACTTCAGTAACCGTACAGGCTGAGTTCAACAGACAGATCTTCCGGTCCGATGACATCGAATTCCGTTTTACATACGGACAGGGGACTGTCGAAACGTTTTCCTATCTCAATCTTTTCATTATTATAATTCATTGACAGATGATACCAGTATCTGTCATCAAGCAGATCGTCCAGGATCCCTGCTATATTGGCATTGATGAATTCAATGTCCCCGTTCATGAGTGACATTGCCGCATAATCGGAAAGTCTGTATACGACGGTATCTCCGTTTGAAAGGAAATCATCGGATTTAATTTCCAATGAAAATATATCTTCACAGAGTTGGGATGCATCAGGCGTATCGGTTTCGAAGGAATTGAAAGATACGAGAGATACGGCTACAGCAGAAAGCAATACGATGAAGATCAAAACATCGAATGTGGCGACCATTCCCTTTCTGTTCAGACGAATGCTATCACCTCATAATTCGCCATGACACTTGTTCCATCATCGGAGTTTATTTTCATCATCCCGTTGGTAAATACACTGTCTTTTCCTTCGGTTATTTCGCCTAATCTGAAATCATACTTTCCGTCATCTCCTGCAACATCGATCACAACAACCATGGAATGGTATCCGTTGGTCTGACATTCGTATTCGATATCGTATTCAGTGATCCCGGCAATCTTTCCGTCAGTGATGGTTACCGAATCAAGAAAATCCGTTCTTACGGAATGGTGTTGTTCGGAATATGCTTTCTCGTACGTTATGATGCCCAAAAACGAAGATATGGCGATACATGCGATCATCATCGCCAGCATCAACTCGTAGAATCCTCCCAGAGCCTTCTTATCCAGTCTCATGGATGAAATATCCCGGATGAAGAATATTAAAAAGAAAAGCTACGGTTAGTGTTACACTCCGCGGAGATAGTGTCCGGTGTTAAATGTTCCGCCGCACATCTGTTTGATCTTCTGAAGGTCGGCATCGGTGTTGTTCCTGAAGGCCTTACCGACAAGATCGATGAGTACCGCAGGACGTCTCCTCACATCGATTCCGAAGGAATTGATTCCGTATCTTTCAAGTTCCTTCTTGACATCGAAGAGCATAGTATCAGATGAGTTGAGGATATGTACCAATCCGTTATGGTCCCTGTATACGGGGAATTTGTAGTTCTTCTCATCCTGTATGGTTCCGCTCTTGAGGTTTGGATCGCGTGAAACCATCAGTTCGATTCTTCCGAAGACCAACTGTTCCAACCTTCCTTCGAACCTGGAGCACATGTCTCTGATCTCAGGGCGTGTCATCTCAACGGAAAGTGTAGTCTGGTACGGGTTCAACGGGAATGCGGAATTGAACATATTCATGAAACAGCTGCAGTACACTCTGTTCTTTCCGATGTACTTCTCATACTGTCCGGGGTTGTGGACCATTACGCCTATCTCTTCGGGAACATCGGGTTCGACCGGTGTGAATCTCGGAAGATAATAGACAAATTCTGCACTATCACATTCTTTCGAAGCTTCAAGAAAATCCGGAGCATCATAGTATATGCGGTCAGCATACGGCAATGCAGCCTTCATGTTCTTAATCGATGAGACATAGAACGAAAGTTTGATTTTCCCTGAGTTGACGCGTTCTACTTTAGGAAGGTTGACTCTCTTCTCACATCTCTTCATATTTCCTGTGAGTTTCGGTGTGGGGCCGAATCCGTTTTTTACAACATCGATACGCGGATCGTATGTGCGGTAAAGGTCATACTCGCCGTCCTGAATCTTGAATGGGATGACTGCAGTTCCGACAGTCTGTGTCTGGAAACCGCCGATCTTTTCATCTCCTTTGAAGAATGACAGTCCGTCCTTAATTCCGATGTCCATTCCTTCTGTGGAGAACTTCCTGTTCTTTATCTCGATTTTTCCGAGATACTGTCCCCTGTTATCAGGATATTTGGCTTGTACAAGTTCCTTCACTCCGTCCATGTATCCTGTGCTGTATCCTCTGTTGAATACTGTTTTGAGAAGTGCGACAGTCGACTCCAGTTCATCCGATTCAGGATCATTGAGTTGGAGACTGTATGATTTGGATGCAAGGTGTGCGTATGCAGGACTTCTCATACGTCCTTCGATCTTTACGGATGTGATGCCCATCTCTTCGAGTTTTTTGAGGTAATCTATGCAGAACATATCGGAATTACTGAGTACATATCCGTTACCGTTCTCTTCGGATGTGTATTTCTTCCTGCAGGGCTGTGCACATTCACCTCTGTTACCGCTCCTTCCTCCGACGATACTGGAGAACAGACATCCTCCGGACATGGAGTAGCACATTGCACCCTGAACGAAGACTTCGGTCTCGATTGGTGAGTCTTTTACGATTTCCTCAATTTCTTCCAATGTAAGTTCTCTTGCAAGAATGGCACGGGAGATTCCGTTTTTTGCACACCATTCCAAACCTTCTCTGGAATGGATTCCCATCTGTGTGGAAGCATGTTTGGGGATAGGTATGTTCTCAATCGCTTTGAGAAGACCCAGATCTTGGATGATGACTGCATCCGCACCGATGTCTTTTACGAACTGAACGAAGGAAACGGCCTCTTCCAATTCCGAGTTCTTTATGATGGTGTTGACGGTGACATTGACCTTGACACCGTGTTCGTGTGCGTATTTCACGGCACCTTCCAATTCGGCATCGGAGAAGTTCTTGGCCGAAGCACGGGCACCGAAGTTCTTACCTGCTAAGTATACTGCGTCACATCCGCCTTTGATAGCGGCAACAAGTGCTTCCGGTGAACCTGCGGGGGCCAATATTTCCATGTGTCGAAGATAGCCGTTTATCTTATAAAATGGATGGTTAACTGATTAACTCTAAATTCCCTTTTTAATACTCTTACTTCCGCATTTATATTTATGTTGGAAAAAATGCGTTCCAAAGAAAAATTCCCTGTCATCACTAATGACGGAGGAAGAGTAACTTTTGACTGCGGAGGATGTGACGGCATGTGCAGTCTTTCCGAAAGGAGATGTCTTCTGTGTGTATGCGAGAAAGTCTACGGAATCGGAGACATGACGTCTCTGAAAATGCGTTCTTTCATGGATACTGCATATGACGGTGAGGCAGCAATGTACATCAGAGAATTGGCCTCTGTATACGGTCTTATGAAAATCAACCCTACCGATCGCAGAGGAAGGAAATGCAGGTACTGCAAGAAATCATTCACAAACCTCATCAGGGATCAGATTGCAGGTTTCCCGGATTTTGATTCCGTGCTTCTGACAGGAAGGGCAAAACAGATTGTCGTGAACAATGACGTGTGCAATATCTGCATATCGGATTCAATCTGTATGTTCAGACATATCGATATTGCCATAAGGGACATCCAGACGAAAATAGGCAATACATACGGCAGGAGGGAATGAGATGCCGAGGGTACTTTATGCCACATCCGATGTTTTCGATGAACCCGTAGTTTCCGTCAACATCAGAAAGGATGAGATTACAGAAGTCGCCGAACCTGAGAAACAAAAAATCCCGATGCTTTTCAGGGGGAGCCCTGATGTAAAGGAATCCGAAACCACAAGGGCTCTTTTCGATCACATTGAATCCATGTCACGTTACCATGGCATGGTGAAACCAACATTCTCCGACTGCTGGATGGTAGGTTCCAGGGATTTGTTGGAAGTCATCGAGACCTATTCAATGCCTGACGGTGATGTCTGTATCGGTATCACCGAGGACGGCGAGTTGGAATATAACCTCATTCCGAAAGAATACACATACGGAAGGAAAGTGACCGAAGCTCTGAATTCAGCCGTGAATGCAGTACGTGATGAATACAGGAAGAACGGGGGAATAATGGACGGAAGGTCAGTCGTCCTGTCTTCAAGAAACCACCTTTGTATGTCAGTTCCTGAGGATGATCAGATCAACTGGTCAATGAATGATCTTTGCGAATCAGTACACAGATATGTGCTGGGTCTCGGAATATTCGACATACTCCTGAGCGATGACCGTATTGAAGACATCTATGTGGATGCACCCTGTGACAGGAACAGAGTACACATCACAATGAACAAGGTAGACGGATTCAACTCACACATAAGGTGCAGGACAAACCTCATAGTGGAGAACCGAGAAGTGAAGAATCTCATAAGCAGGCTGAAGAAAGAATCCGGACTTCCCTATTCGGAGTCCAATCCAATCCTTGAGACGGATATGTTTGACGGTTTGGCCAGAGCAACCGTTGTCGGATATCCGATGAGCCCTAACGGGGATTCGGTTGCCATTAGGAAACATTCCATTACACCTTGGACACTAACACGTCTGATCAATAACGGAACAATCACAGCCAAAGAAGCAGGACTGCTTTCATTCCTTGTGGAGAACAGATCCTCATTCATCATCTGCGGTTCAAGAGGTGCAGGAAAGAGCTCTATGCTGTCCGCTTTGATGTTTGAGTTCCCCCTGTCACAGAGGATTCTGACAATCGAGGACACTATGGAGCTGCCTGCCAAATCCATGAGAAATCTGGGATACAAGGTTCAATCCATGTTGGTGGATGAAAGGATGGACGGAGATTTCAAATCAAGATCAGACGAAGCCTTACGTGTGTCACTGAGACTCGGAGAGTCGGCAATCATCCTAGGAGAGGTGAGAGGAGAAGAAGCCAGGACACTGTATCAGAGTATGAGGACAGGAAAGGCCGGAAGTTCAATCATGGGTACGATGCACGGAGATTCGGCCAAGAGCGTTTACGACAGAGTAGTTCATGACATGGGCATCTCTCCTGAGGCATTCATGGCTACGGATTTCCTGTTGACAATGGGGCTGGTAAAAGAAAGAGGTGAACAGAAACAGTCCCGTTCATTGGTAGAGATGGTATCAACATCGTCCGATCCCGGAAGATTTATAGATATTACAACAGCCAAAGGTCTGAAGGATTCACCCTCGATCAAAAGGATCAGAAACTCTCTGGGAATCAGAGATAAAGACGTTTCGGAGGAGATTTCCATAAGAGGGGAGATGAGGCAGATCCTCTCTGATCTGGCTACTGAGAACAGCGAGAAATATCTCGGACCTGAATGGATCATATTCGCTAATGATTTCCTCTCCAGGAAACTGAAGGACGGAATCACAGGCAGGAATGCAATCATAGGCGAATTCAGGGAAGCAGTACTTAGGGAAGAGAGGTGAATGGGATGAAACTGTATTTCCCTGCATCAATACTTGGTTCCGCAGCAGCATTGGTTTCTGCGTATTATTTCCTTAACGACTACTGGACATTTCTGGCACCTATAATTCTCTGCATTCCGGCCATGGTATACATGAAGACTGAGGCCAAGGAGAATCCGTTCAGTAAACCGAACTTATTCCTGAATGAAGCGCCGGCTGTGGTATCTCTGATGTCATCCGTGATGACTTCCGGAGGATCATTCGATTCTGCTGTAAGATTCGTAGCGGAAAAAGGCCCTGAGAACTCAAGAAAACTCTTCATGTCAATGGTA
>SUSX01000013.1 GCA_015063195.1 Thermoplasmata archaeon
CAGTATCGGAAGCAGTTCCCGCAGCAGTTGAGGCATCTGTAGAAGAAGAGCCCATACCATCGATGCAGATTCCAGGAGTCACCTTCAGTTTCCTCGGAAGCAATGCATATCCCCCCCTTGATATCGGTGGATTCAGGTTCAACTTTTACAGCAGAGCCAGATAAACAAATTTAACAAGAGGTGAAATATCACCTCTTATTATTTTAAATACTAATTTGCCACTATCAACCCCATGGACATTGAGCAGGTAATTTTGACATTAGTGGTCATCTTTGCGTTGGCAAAGGGTGCATCATTATTGTTTGCAAAATTCGGTATGCCCGGTCTCATTGGTGAAATCATCCTAGGTATCATCATCGCAAATCTTGTCATAGGGGATTTCAGTTTCAAGGAGTTCCTGGATTTGGACGGCCATACCGCTACACATAATATTCTAGAGGTTTTCTCCGAACTCGGAGTAATATTCCTTCTGTTCACAGTAGGTTTGGAGACCAAAGTAAAGGATCTTACCTCTGTCGGTAAAGCAGCTATACTCGTTGCAGTTCTGGGAGTATTGGTTCCGTTTGTTGTAGGTTACGCATATGTGATGTTTATCTACGACGGAAATCTGTATCACGCTCTTTTCATGGGAGCTGCAATGGTTGCAACAAGTGTCGGAATTACAGCACGTGTCATTAAAGACATGAAGCTGATGGATGCAAAAGAATCAAGAATCATCATCGGTGCAGCAGTCATTGACGATATTCTCGGAATGATCGTTCTGGCAATCGTCAGCGGAATGGCAGAGACTGGAGGAGAACTCAACATCGGAAGTGTCCTCACAGTCGCTATAACGGCAATTATTTTCGTTTTGATTATTCTCGTTGTAGCAGCTAAGTTCGTCCCGTCACTTTACAATGCAGTTGAGAAGAAGAAGGAAGACAGGCTTGCAAGCGATCCTACATACGTCCCTCAGAGGCCCAATATGTTCGTCATTGCAATCATCGTCTGTCTTGCAGTATCATATCTTGCAACACTCATCGGACTTGCTGCAATTATCGGTGCATTCCTTGCAGGTATGTTGTTTGCAGAGCACGGATGGGAGTGGAATCTTGAAGAGAAGTTTGAGAGTATCACGACACTCTTTGTTTCATTCTTCTTCGTCTATGTCGGAATGAATGTAAGTCTCACAAGTTTCATCGAGAACACATCATTGATTACACTTGCAATAATCATCATTGTTCTTGCATGTATCACCAAGTTTGTCGGATGCGGACTCGGAGCAAAGATTGCAGATCCGTCCATTGATATGTCTTCTTTATCAATCATCGGATGCGGAATGATGCCCAGAGGAGAAGTAGGTATCATTATTGCACTTCTCGGTACAACAATCATGCTCGATGGTTCATCAGCACTCAGTCCAGAGCTCTATTCAGTCATAGTAATGATGTGTATCGCAACGACTCTCATTGCACCTCCTATTCTGTCAAAATTGTACAGAAAGAAGTACAAAGAAGAGTACGTCATCACAGACAGCGACAGGCTGTAAACAATTTATTGCCCCTCGGGGGCAATTTATTTCTTCTTTATTTCGGAATCTGAGTTCTGTTCAGTTTTTTAAAGTCATTACATTGATTACTGCGATCAGTCAACAAAAAGAACAGTCCAAAGAAACTGAAATAAAACCATGAAAAATAATTCATGGATGCAGCATGGACTACATTCAGGGACATTTATCGTACAAAGCGGAAGAAATCGATATAATGATACATGAAGTAAATTCTGTATATACATCTCGATATGTTCCAGATGCGGAAATATTGTAGAAAAGGGCCTGTCAGTAAGAGTACATGAATATCCCCCACTGTAACTTAAGGATAGATAAGGTTCACCACAAAGAACATACTAAAATACGGCCCGGGGGCAACCAGGCATGTCTGCGATTAAAGATAAATAAACGAACCTATGGGTAAGCCTCCGATATTTGAGTTCAACTCAAATTATCGCAGAGCCCGATTTAGTTCATTGGAAGGAACACATTAAGAATCACGATAACTGCAACGAATGCTACTGCGATTCCAATGACCATTTTTGGTGAAAGCTTAGGTGCCTTATCATTGTCTTCGGAATCGAAATATCTCATGAGTCCTGCGGACTGTGAAAATCCACCACCTTCGTTCTTCTTAGCCATAAGCCTAGTATCGACATTCCGTATTTATATCTTATGCGCGTGTAATTTAGGTTTTTGAGAGAGGAGTTATTTATATGTTCATTGTAATCGACCGCCCGATAGCATATGCATTGGGCAGACGTAATAGCAAAAGATATCGCATCAAAATGTGAAAGACCATTGATTGCGACGGGAATCAGCCCGTCCGGAGAGATCCACGTAGGAAGTCTCAGAGAATCAGTTACCGGTGAATCGGTACGTAGCGCTCTTGAGGCAATGGGAAAGGACGTTAAGCTGATCTACCTCGTGGATTCTTTTGATCCTCTCAGGAAGAGATATGAGTTCCTTCCAGAAGAGTATGAGAAATACGTAAACATGCCTTTATCGGACATCCCATGTCCCTGCGGAAAACACAAGAGTTATGCACACCACTATGTGGAACCGTTCCTCAGTGCGATGAAAGAAGTGGATGTAAGGTGTGAAGTCATCTTTGTTCACGAATTATACAGAGAAGGAAAGTTCGCAGATGCTATCGACAAGTCCTTCAAGAAGAGAGAGAAGGCAATGGAAATCCTCAGGGATGTCACCGGAAGGGACATGAAACCTGACTGGGCACCATTCAATCCACTTTGTGAGAAGTGCGGTCGCTTCACAGATCCAATCATTGATAGTTACGAATATCCCTATGTGGAATACAACTGTAAGTGTGGTCACCACGGAAAAGCAGACATAACAAAAGGAGAGGGAAAACTCCCCTGGAGGCTTGAGTGGCCAGCAAAATGGAAGCTCTTTGGAACATCCGTTGAACCTTTCGGAAAGGATCACGCTGCAGCAGGAGGTTCATATGACTCAGGAAAGGTCCTTGTCAAGGAGATTTTCGAAGGAGAGGCACCTTATCCGATTCCTTATGAATTCGTTCAGTTCAAGAGCAAGGGACAGGTCATGCAGATGCATAAATCCAAAGGATCAGTCGTTTCCGGTCTCGATGCCATCAAGATGAACCCTGCAGAAGTTGTGAAGTACATCTTCCTGAGAGTCAACCCTCAGAAATCCATCGATTATGATTACAGGGATGGAATGCCCATCATCGCAGATGAGTTTGACAGAATCGAGCGCCAGTATTTTACTGAGGAGCGTACAGAAGAGGATGAAAACACATTCCGTGCGTATGAGATTTCCAAGAACAACATGATCTCCGAGAAGATGCCCGTTCAGGTACCTTACGGACACCTTGTAAATCTTGTACAGATGACTGATAACAATCAGGCTTTGATGGATATCCTCAAACGTACAGGATATCTCGATGATGCAACCGATGAGGATGTCGAAGCAATCATCAAGAGAGCAGATACCGCAAGATATTGGCTCGCAGGCGGATTCGCTGACGACAAATACCGTTTCTCAGTCTCAAGCACAATGCCATCTGTTGAACTCACCGCAGATGAAAAACAGTTCCTTTCTGCACTTTCAGAGAAGATGGCTGTTATCGACTGGAACTCTGAGGACATCGGTAAATCAATTTCAGAGGTCGGAGGAGAATCACCTATCGGAACAAAGGGTGCATTCAAGACACTCTACCGTATCCTTATAGAAAAAGAAAGGGGTCCGAGGCTCGGAAACTTCCTGGCAAGTATGGACAGGGAGTTCGTCCTCGGAAGGGTAAAAGAGGCCTCACAGTAGGCCCATATCTCCCAGTTTATCTGGGAGGTAATTATCCGTAACGAAATCCAGACCGTATTTGGCTAATGCCTGCTGTTCAGATTTCTTCTTCATATCAAGCATGGCCTGGATTTCGGATGTCCAGAACTCGTCCTTGAACCTTGGGTCGGAAAGTTCTGCGTTAAGTGCACCTACGTCCTTATCCGACAGTTTGTCTGTGGGGAGATCATAGTTCAGAATATCCGATGCTGTGATTCCAATGAACTGCGCTGTGGGGGTTGCAAGATAATCAGAGATGTGTGCGGTCTTGATTGCACCGTATGCGACTGATGCAAAGATACGGAACGACCAGGGATCTCCATCAGTGAATACTGTGACGGGGATATTGTGTTCTTCGTTCAGTCTCTTCATCAAACGCCTCGTACTCCTTGTGGGCTGACCACTCAGGTGGACGAGAATACAGTTGTGTTTCTCAGGGAAACCGTTCTCGATCAACCTGGCGAACATTCCTCCTGTTTCGATAGCCATGATGAATTTTGCACCGGTCTCTGCAATTTCGAAGTTCTCTTTCTCAACGTTGTAAGGGATTCCGAATCCTGTCTCTGCAACATCATCCATGCAGTGAATGTTCTTCATTCCCTTACGGGTCTGCGTCCTGAATGTGACGTCTCCGTAGATGTGCGCACTTCCTTCTTCAGGACGGAGTTTGAAATCTTCCCTCATGCACTTGGACATAACTTCGAGGTCCTCGGCAAGAAGGTTGCTTTCATCCTGTGAGTTGAATTTGGCCTTGCCCCATCCTTCTGAGATGTAGTACATTTCCCTTAAGGTGGATGATCTCCTGTCATCGATCTGACCTTTGATGAAATCAATGGTATATACAGTCCTGAGCATGGTCAGTGCCGCATTCATGTTCTTAAGTGATCTTGTTGTCTCAAGGTTTCCGTATTTCCATACGTTGAGACTGGGGTCAAACTCTATGTTTCTCTTGGATCTGAGCGGGAGACTGACTGCGGGTATATCTCCTGCATCTATCTGATTGTAAATCGACTCGACGATATTCGTAAGGTTATCGACAGTCATTGTTTCTCTCTCATTCATCGTCAAGGATCTCAGCCTCCTCTGTTTCTTCATCTTCTTCTGTGATGAGATCGGATTCAAATTCTACGATCTCCATTCCTTTGATTCCCCAATCTCCTGGAAGTGCATCTGCACCCATTACCATTACGGGGTTGATACCGGAAATGTAGATTTCATCCACGTTGAACGTATCTGCCATATCACCGGTCAATTCGAATTTGATGGATACGTTACGTGACGGTGGAATGTCCTTAAGTTCCCATGTGGTTTTTCCCTCATCGTTCATTTCGATGAAGTTTTCTCCACCAAAGAGTGAGAGATTGACGCTTTCTCTCGGTAGTTTTGCGTGCAATCTCATTGTACGCATCTCACGGGTGTAGTTGTATATCGTATATGTGACGTTACGGACCTTCTTCTTGTTTTCAACAGTGGGCTCAACCCATATCACATTCATGATTTTGGAAATTGTCATATCCAAATCGGGAACGGGTCTGTCAAGATATGATGAGGTCTTTTCAGCTATCTGAGGAAGAATTTCCTGTACGATTTCGAATTTGGCCCTCGTCTTTCTCTTTTTCTCGTCTTTGTTGAGGTGGCTCTTAAGACTCCTTGCACAGAGTTTGAGAGCAAGAACGATTTCGTTTGTAATCTCATCGAATTCTGCAACCGCTTCTTTTCCTTCAGATGTGAAAGGAACCTTGGTGGAAGCTATGTGCACGAGGAAGATTGCAGGTCCGTAAGGGATTCCTTTTCCCCCTCTCTGTTCAAGTCCGTATCTTCTCCAGTCGATGTTGGAGATTGCCTTTGTAATGGCACAGGCACCGGGTTGATAGAGCAGCGGTACGCGGTTGGCGAATCTGAGGATAGTGACCTGTCCGTCAGACGGAATATCTCCTCCGTAAACGATTCCTGCCTCTACGAGGAATGGATTGCCGTTGACTGACTTAGGTGCCCTGGTGACAGGCGGAGCATAGTATTCGGGACGCATTCCGTCGAGGACGTGCATAAGTCCCTTCTTGATCAGCATGTCGCCGATAGGTGAAAGACAGTCTGTTGGAGGTGCCATGATTTTGACTTCTCCAATCGCTTTGACGATTCCTTTACACTGATCACGTGTAAGGTCCACCGGTTTGGTATCCGGAGATACATTAGCTTTGGTCAGAATCTCATTGGCGAGTCTAGATGTGACCCTTGTAAAATCGTTGGTAAGGAATGATTTGACATTCTTTTGAACGGTGTTTTGGGCATACTTCTGGAAATCTCCGATTTCCATTCCTTCGGGATGGGGTTTGATTTCCTTTGATTTCACAGGCATGATGTCTGTGGCCCTTTCGAATACAAACGATTTGCCGTTAGGGTCTATGAATGTAACTTTACTGTGCGGGTTAACGATTGCAGTGTTCTTGAGATACTCAAATACAGACTGTTTACCCATCTGATATTTTCCTTTGATGTAGTATTCAATTGACGTTCCGTGCTCTTTCCCTTCCCAAATGAAAGCACGGTCGTTGGAGACTACAGGTCTGTTGGTCTTTGTATCGATGACGATGTCCATTTCTCTTGCAATCTCGCCGTCGATCTTTGACATAACGTGGGCAGATCTTCCGGTGGTGATGTTACCGTACATGATTGTAGCGGAGATTCCGATACCTTGCTGACCTCTCGATTGGCGCAGAGCGTGGAATCTGGATCCGTACAGCAGACGTCCGAATACATTGGGCATCATCCTGTGAACGATACCGGGTCCGTTGTCTTCCACGACGATTTTGTATTCTTCATCCCCGAGACTGTCTATCCTGACGAATATGTCCGGTAAAATGTTGGCTTCTTCACATGCATCGAGCGAGTTGTCAACAGCCTCTTTGATTCCCATCAAAAGTGATTTGGATCGTGAATCAAAACCGAGGATATGTTTATTCTTCTCGAAGAATTCCGTGACGGAGATTTCCTGTTGTTTCTCCGCCAGCTTGTGTGCAATGGAAGTCTTCTTGACTACTGGCTCTTTTGTTATTTCCGCAGTACTGTTTTCAGAGGGCATCCGAAACCTGTATTGCATATGTACTTAATATGAATTGCTCTGCGATTTTGATACAAAATGTTCTGGATCAGTAAATTCAGAAGTACTGGCAATATGAGAAAAAGGATATGCTGCCCTAGGGCAGCTTTATTTTCATTCTTCGTCGAATTCCGCACCACAGTGAGGGCAGACGGTTGCATCCGACGGAACTTCTTTACCGCAGTCGGAGCACTGGAATGTTTCTTTGACAGCAGGTTCCTGCTGTACTGGCTTACGCCTGTATTCTTCCGGAACATCAATGGGTGCACCACACTTTCTGCAGACATTTTCTCCGGGAAGAACTAGCATTCCACAGTCCTTACAGCGTCCGTATCCCTGTGGATAGAGGCGGCCTTCTGCTTCCATCTTCTTCCTTGTTTTTTCAAGGTTGGCTCTCATCCATGTAGTGAGGATGAGAATCAGGAAGAACATGATTGCAACGATGGCTGCAACATAGAGGTTCCATTTCAGTGCGTGTGATGTAAACACGCCGTCAGATAGGTTTTCGGAAACGATGACGAATTCAGTCTCGTCACCTTCATCTCCGGTTATGAAGAAACTGTAGATTACGTCTTTATCCAATTCGACATCGGCAGTGTATCTGTCTTCGTTACCGACCATTGTGAACTGATAATCCTTGTCCAATGTACAGATTTCTTCGGCTTTGTAGTTCAGACCGAAGATGACCTTGAAGGTTGTGGTTCCGACCTTACCTACGTGAAGGTTGGCTTCGGATCCTGCATAATCGACAGAGAACTGGTATTTTCCATCCTCTTTTTCAACGATTTCAAGATTTGTAAACTTCTCATCAGAGAAATCTTCTGTTGTGTTGTCTTCCATGATAGGTGCTGAGAAACAGAGTCCTCCGATACAAGTGGTGGCTACAAGGAACACCACTCCAAGTACGGCAAGGACTTTGAAGTCCTTAACACCGAAAAGCTTCGGAATGACGAACAACAGCACCCCAATAAACACGAACAGGCAGTACTGTGTGTACAGCCCCATGTACATCATGAAGAAACACACTGCAAATGCCAGGACAAGTCCGACAACCTTTGCAGCAGGTGTACCCATGAATCCGTCATAGGGCTTTCTGGGGGTATTTTCCATGCGCCTCAATCACAGGGCACTTATAAAAGCGTGTCCATATCCTCTTCCCAAATATAATATAGGAAACAAACATCCCCTTATTCTACAGAGGCAACCGATGGGAAACATAGAAGAGCAAATCAAGGAGCTCGAAGAGCAGATAGCGAAGACGAAGTACAACAAGGCTACCGAAGGTCATATCGGTAAACTTAAGGCAAAGATCGCTAAACTCACACAGGACGAGGAGAAGCGTAAAGCTTCGAAAGGTTCCACCAAAGGATTCTATGTAAAGAAAGCAGGAAATGCAACTGTAGCACTTGTAGGTTTCCCAAGTGTAGGTAAGTCAACCCTTCTCAACCGCCTCACAGGCGCAAAATCCGAAGTCGGAGCCTACCACTTCACCACATTGGATGTGGTTCCCGGAGTCATGGAATACAACCATGCAAAGATCCAAATCCTGGATATGCCCGGACTTATCAAGGATGCTTCACGCGGTAAGGGTAGAGGAAGAGAAGTCATTGCAGCAGCAAGGGCATCGGACGTCATTCTTCTTGTTGTCGATGTTTTCAACCCAGATATCTCTGTTCTTTTCAGGGAACTGTGGAATGCTGCCATACGTCTTAACCAGCATAGGCCGGATGTGACAATTACCGGCGGAGATTCCGGAGGAATCGTCGTCAAGCCCACAATCAAACTCACCAAAATCACACCCGAGATCATTAAGGATATGACGGCAGCGTATGGTCACGTCAATGCAACCGTCGTTGTACGTGAGGATATCAATGTGGAACAGATGCTTGACATTCTTTCGGGTAACAGGGTTTACATCAAAGCCATTATGGCAATCAACAAGGTGGACATTGCACACGACGGTCAGTTGGAAGCTGCATACGATCTCAATCCCGAATATCCGAAGTTCCCGATTTCAGCAGCAACCGGACAGGGAATGGAGGAACTGAAGCAGGGAATCTATGACACAATCGATATGATTCGTATTTACCTGAAACCTCAGGGTCGTGAGGCAGATCTCGAGGTTCCGTTGATTGTAAAACGCGGAAACACCATCGGTGATGTGTGTGAGCTCATCCACAGGGCGTTCCGTCAGAACTTCAGGTATGCCATGGTTTGGGGTAAAAGTGCGAAATTCCCCGGGCAGACTGTTGGTATTGATCACGTTGTAGAGGATGAAGACATAGTCTGTATCATCGTCAAGCGTTGATTCTGATATAACGGTTTTATACTCTTTCTTATTACTCCATCCTATGATTCAGCGTCCTCGCGGTACTAGGGACTTTCTCCCGGATGAAATGGAAAAGAGAAGATTCTATGAGAATACCCTCAGACATACTGCGAAGACTTTTGGATTCAGAGAGATAGCTACGCCTATTTTTGAGGAATCGGAATTGTTCATCCTCAGATCAGGACCCAATGTATTGAATGAACTTTACGCGTTCAAGGACAAGGGAGACAGAGAGATTGCTCTCAGGCCGGAGATGACGGCACCTGCAATACGCATGTTCGTCAACGAGATGAGCAACGATCCGAAACCTATCAAGATCTTCTATTTCGGACAGTGTTTCAGGTACGAAAGGCCTCAGAGCGGAAGATACAGAGAATTTTTCCAGTTCGGAGCCGAACTTATCGGAAATGCCAATGCGTACACAGATGCGGAAGTTATTGCCATGGCTTCATCAATGATTGAAGCTTTGGGACTGAAGGAATACAAGATCCGTATCGGACACATAGGCGTCCTGAGACAGAAGATTACTGAGGCAGGTGTTCCCGCAGAAAGGATGGCCGAAGTTCTTCAGAAGCTTGACAAGAAGCTTTACGACGAGGCAAGGCCGCTGATGCAGGAGATGGGTGTCTCTGAATCTGTTATCGACAGTATTTTCGATCTCACTGAGACTGTGGGTGACAGTTCGGTACTATCAAAGGTTCCCGGAGAAGCAGGAGATCACCTCAGACAGATTGTGGAGATCCTCAATGCTATGGGAATAAATGATCTTGAGATAGATCTCGGTGTCGTCAGAGGATTGGATTACTACACAGGAATGGTGTTCGAAGCAGAAGCACCTTCTCTCGGTGCCGAGAAACAGATCTGTGGAGGAGGCTCATATACTCTGTCTGAACTTTTCGGAGGAGAGAAAGTGTTCTCCACGGGATTCGCTATCGGATTCGACAGAATTCTTCTTGCAATGGAAAAAGAAGGTCAGACCTATCAGCCTGAGGGAATTGCGGCATATGTTGTTCCTGTAACGGATGATGTGAGAGTCAAATCATCGGAGATTGTAGCATCCTTGCGCAGAGCAGGAATCTCTGCAGACATAGACCTTATGGGAAGGAAGATGCAGAAAGCGATGAAGTATGCATCTTCAGCTGGCGTGAAGTATACAGTAATTGTAGGCCCTAAGGAACTTGAAGAAGGCTGTGTTACTGTAAGGGACATGTCTACAGGAGAACAGCAGACCGTTAAGGTGGATGAGCTGTTATCCGCAATCAGGAATTGAGATCCATCTCTTTGTTCAGAAGGGCATCCGCCCTGGTGATGAACTTATCGGATCTTCTGACATGTGTAAACTTTACATTTCCTATTTGAGATGATAAAGCTACAGCGTCAGCGTTGAGTTCCTTCAGATTGGGGGATTTGACCTTGTATTTTCCGTTCATCTGATTGATGACCAGTTCAGAATCCATTACAAATTCAACAGATTCCAATCCTAGTTGGATCGCTTTGACAATGGCTGCAATAAGTCCTCTGTATTCGGCGTAATTATTAGTGTTGATGCCGAGGAATTCAGAATATTCGTAAACAATCTCTTCATCCTTTACGACGACTATAGCAAAAGCAGAAGGTCCGGGATTGCCTCTGGCGCCGCCGTCTGAATAGATTCTGTACATCAGCAGTTGAACTCCCTTACAACCTTGTTATCATCGTCAACAAGGACGACCTTGGCTGTGATGGGCTTATCTGTGAGTTCAAAGCCCATGATGATGACCTTATCGCCTTTATTGCAGAGGTGTGCAGCCGCACCGTTAAGTGCAATTATTCCGCTGCCACGGTCACCGGGCAGGATATACGTCTCAAGGCGGTTACCGTTGTTCACATCGGCGATAAGTACCTTTTCTCCGACCCAAAGATCGGTTTTCTCAAGAAGGTCGATGTCGATAGTGATACTTCCCTCATAATCGAGCCTGGTCTCTGTCACCGTTGCTCTGTGGATTTTACTACGAAGCATCGAACGCATGAATCAGCCCATACCTGAATCTGTAAAAAAAGCTTTTGTTTATGCTTACGAAAAATTGTGAAAACAAAAGGCTCAAAATAAGAGATGAGCGCCCTGGACGGAATTCGAATCCGTGTCGAAGCCTCGACAGGGCTTCATGATAGGCCACTACACTACCAGGGCAGTAATTCCGAGTATGGATAAGTACTATTTAACCTTTGAGGTGAAATACATTTACGATTTTTATCAAAAACGGTATCTATATATCATAAATGCAACAGACTATATAAACTGAATTTCTTGTAGTGTGGTCCTCGATCTTTTTCAATAATTCTGGAAAGTCCAGAAGAGCCATATATAATCATGTGATTACAAAGTACAGGTTCGTAACATGGCATCACCAACAGTAGCGGAATACATGGTAAAGGATGTAGTTTCCATTAGCCCGGAAATGACCGTAGAAGAAGTTTCTGACAAGATGATCAACTCCACATTCCACGGTTTTCCGATTACTGAACGCGGATACCTGTTGGGGTATGTGACTGCTAAAGAGCTTCTGAAATATCATGACAGAAGGGATGCAAAGATAAGAGAGGTCATGAAACGCGGAACCATATGCTGCAGAGCAAATATGGTAATCGATGACGCGATCCGTGTACTGTTCAGATACGGAATCAGAAATCTCCCTGTTGTCGATGAGAATAAGAAACTTATCGGAATTATTTCCAATATAGATATAGTACGTTCACAGATTGAGAAATCAAGGCCTTCTAAGGTTATGAGCGTTAAGAGCTTCCTTGAAACACAGAACGGAATCAGAATGAAGGTAATCACTGCCGATATTCCTACAGCTATGATTATGCCTTCACAGAAGGAAGTTTACCGCGACGAACTTACCGGAAGGCAGTATGAGCTCAAGAGGGGCCTCAATGAACCTCTGATTGTTGTTAAGAGGCACAACGGATATCTGATTGTTGACGGACATCACAGAGCAATGGCTGCAAAGGAGCTTGGCGCTAAGACTCTCCGCGCAATCATTCTTGAACCTAACGATCTCAATGTCAATCTCGGATTGGAGAAGACGGCGGAGAGGTGGGGACTTAAGACATTGGATGATGTTAAGATCATTGAAGGTTCAAAGCACCCTCTCATTGAGATGACCACTATGCTTCTTCAGGATGAAGAGGTAGAGGCAATCAATCAGAGACTTGCAAATTCACTCTGATTATCGATCGGCCTCAAAATCATTTTTCTCTTTTTATCTTTCAGCCTCAGTGCTTTCAAAATCTATTAATAACTAAATTACGATTTACTAAATCGTGAATTACAAAATACATAATTATTTCGGAAGAGAGAAGGAGCTGAAGATTCTCAATGAAAAATACAGGTCAAAGACCTTTGAATTCATAACAATCAGCGGAAAATCCGGTGACGGAAAAACAGCTCTGATTAAGGAATTCGTTGAGGAGAAGAGAGCAATCCTGTTCAAAGCAATACGGTCCAACGCTTCACACAACTATTCTGCACTTTCAAAATCGATTTCGAAAGCTATGTATTCACGTTTGAGAAGTCTTGTAAATTTCAATGATATGTCTGATGCATTGGATTTTGTAATTAAAATGGCGGAAAAGGAAAGAATTGTTCTGGTAATCGACGATTATGACAATCTGTTCCATTCAGTGAAGGATATATCTATTGTAATGAGGGAATACATCTCAAGAATGTTCAGCGGAAAGAACATCATGCTGATCCTTACAGGTCCAGAGAAGTTCCTGTCTGAGCAGAAATTCGGTAAGGCCCCCACATCATTGGTCTTGAAAAAGCTTTCATTTTCGGAAGTTAAACCACATTTCCGTAACAGATATTCTGATGAAGATCTGCTCATGTTGTATGGAATCACAGGCGGAAATCCGGAGTATGTGAATTATATCGATTCTGGAAAGTCAATCCAGGACAATATAGAATCATTATTTCTCGATTCTGCCGGTCCGATGTATACGGTACCGATATTGAAAGCCACGACAGACATGAGGAATCCAGAGGTGTATGATTCAATAATGTATGCAGTATCTACTGGTACCCCTAAGATCAGAGAAATTATGGAATTATCGGATATACAATCGTCAGCAACATGTTCCACATATCTTTCGAATCTGATTGATTTAGGAATTATTGTAAAGATGTTGCCTTTCAATGAGAAAACTATTAGGAACGGCAGATATGGTCTCACTGATTTATCATTAAGGTTCTGGTATGCTGTAGTTCATGAAAATCAATCATTGATAGAATACAAGAGTGAAAATAATCTATATCCAGCATTGGTGGAACACAAGTTTGAAGGATTCATTGAAGATGTGTTCAGAGTCGTTTGCATTCAGTTCATTGAGGAGAATAAAGGATTCTTTAACATGATCCCGGGAAGATCGGGACCTTGGTGGAACAATAAGGATTCTATTGATCATATTGTGGAATCACAGGATGGAATGTCAACAATGTTCTGTGAATGCAGATATCATGATTCATTGGTCGGAATGAGTGTATTGAAGAGTCTCATCAGAAGGTCAAAGTCTGTAGAAGTGTTCGGTACACGTAGATATGCATTATTCTCAAAGATGGGATTTACAGATGAACTGCATGAGTATTCCGAACGTAATGATATTACGTTGGTTACACTGAGAGATATGTGCTGGCTCTGATTAATTCGAATTAAAAATCAAAAAAGAGGGGGTAAATCCCTCTGTTTTCAGAGTTTTGAAGTAAGTTTACGAAGGTTCTCGAGGATAATCTTCTGTTCAACAGAAGCAATCATCTTCTTTGTCTTGACAACGGTATCGGGGTTAAGTGATACGTAGTCGATACCTTCCCTTACAAGGAATTCGGTGAATTCAGGGTATACGGAAGGTCCCTGTCCGCAGATTCCGACGGTCTTTCCGTTTGCGTGGGCTACCTTGATCAGGTGGCTGATGCTTCTCTTGACCGCATCGTTCCTCTCATCGAAGTATCCCATACGTCCGAGGATATCCGAATCCCTGTCTGCACCCATTGTGAGCTGGGTAAGATCGTTGGATCCGATGGAGAATCCGTCACAGTATTTGCAGAACTCATCTGCCATGATGATGTTTGCAGGAATCTCTGCCATGAAGTACAGGTGGAAGTCCCTGTTTCTGACAAGTCCTACTCCTTCCATCATTTCCACGATCTCCTTGGCTTCCTCTACGGTTCTGACGAAGGGAAGCATGACCTGAAGGTTCTTCATTCCCATTTCATTTCTGACCTTCTTGATTGCAAGAAGTTCGCACATGAATGCATCTCTGTAGTCAGGAGATACATACCTGGAACATCCTCTCCATCCGATCATGGGGTTGGATTCTACGGGTTCGTAGTCAATTCCTCCCTTCATGTCACGGTATTCGTTACTCTTGAAGTCGGATGTCCTGAGGACGATTTTCCTGGGATAGAATGCACGGCAGACTTTGGATATTCCTTCTGCAAGTTTGTCAATCAATTCATCAGAGCGGCCCTCTGCAATGACAGACATGGGGTGTTCGCCGATGTAGTTGGTGAAGAGGAATTCCGATCTCATGAGTCCGACTCCGTCACATGGGAGTGCGGCGATCTCTTCTGCCTTGTTTGGCATACTCATGTTGACCATGATTCCGGTACCGGTGATGGGTACTGGCTCTCCGTATGATACTGCTGCAGTTGCCATTTCAGAACTGCTGTTTGATCCTTTGAGCTCTCCCTTGTAGACGGTTCCTGTGGTTCCGTCAACTGTGATGACCATTCCGTCAGAGAGAATCTGGGTTGCGTTTCCTGTACCTACAACACAGGGTGTGCCGAGTTCTCTTGAGATGATGGCTGCGTGACAGGTCATTCCTCCCTCATCGGTAACGATGGCTGCTGCTCTGCTCATTGCAGGAACCATGTCGGGCATAGTCATGCTTGTAACAAGAACGTCTCCGTCCTTGACAACATCGAGACTCATAGATTCATCGTAGATGATGACCTTTCCTGAAGCGAATCCGGGGCTTGCACCGAGTCCTGTAGTGAGTACATCTTCACTGTTGGACTCCAATGCTACTGATGCATTCTCATCCATGTTACCGACTGCGGTGATGGGCCTTGCCTGAACGATGAATACCTTTCCGTCTTCGACACACCATTCCATATCCATGGGTTTTTCATAGTGTATTTCAATCTGACGTCCGATTTCAGCGATTTCTATAATGCGGCGGTCTTCGATCTTCTGAGCGTTTTCTTTGTCGGAAGGAATGTCTTCTTTAACGGTTGATCCGTCTTTTCCTTTGGTGTATTTCCATTTCTGTGTGGAAATTCTCTTGGCTTTTACTTCCATTGAGGATTTGTCGACCTTGTATGTGTCGGGTGTAACTTCTCCTCCGACGATTGCCTCTCCGAGTCCGTATCCGGCTTCGATGACAATTTCCTTGACACCGCTGTTAGGATCGACAGTGAACATAATTCCGGAAACATCTGAGTTAACCATCTTCTGGACAACAACAGCAAGTTTGACTTCTTCATGGGCGAATCCCTGTTTCTCACGGTAGGCAATTGCCCTTGCAGTAAAGAGTGATGACCAGCATTTTCTGATTTTGTCGAAAAGGTCCTCTTCTCCGTGTACGTTGAGGTATGTCTCCTGCTGTCCAGCGAAACTTGCATCAGGAAGATCCTCTGCAGTTGCGGATGACCTTACTGCGACAAAACCCTCTTTTCCCTTAGGGAACAGCTTGACATAGTTCTTGACGATGTCATCCATAAGGTCCTTGGGAATCTCGAAACTTTCGAATGCATCCCTTATGCGTTTGGATGCATCGACAAGGGACTGATCTGAGGATCTGTCAATAGAAGCCAATTCATCATTGATGAAGTCGAAGATTTTACTCTTCTCAATAAAGTAATCGTAAGCAGCTGTCGTGAGAACAAAAGCGTTGGGCACAGGGAAACCGGCCATGGTGAGTTCACCGAGGTTTGCACCTTTTCCTCCAACGATTGGAATGTCAGTCACACGCAGTTCGTTAACATCGACGATTTTTTTCATTTCTCTCCCCGAATTGAATAAAACGGTTTGTTACACATTCGTGTTTCTAATCTCTCTATCAGTCTCGCATATAATATGCTTTTTGATTAACAGTGTTAATCAGTTTATTATTTGAGTTAAAAGTAAAACAAAGATTTCTAGAAGAACCGAATGAATGAAACAATAGGGTTCTTTGGAATGTAGTCAAAGTCAAAAAATGGCTATCAATCAGAGGAGTAAGATTCAAAAGACTGACATAGTTACAATTAGTCAGAGAAGATAAGAAAAGTGGTTGACAGCGTGCTTATGTTCCCGTACGCTTGCGCAATACAGTACAGACAAGTACGCGGGCGGACTTTACTGCCGGGTTCGGAATGGGACCGGGTGTGACCCCGCCGCTTTGGCCGTCATACCAAAACTTGAGATAACGACATAGTATATAATCTTATCTGTAAAGAAAACCAATCAACAGGATATTGATTATCTAAGATCATTAGTTATTAAGAACATTCTGCATGTTTGTAAAATACACCAATCGATATTCACCAAATGTGACATATCAGGTAATTCTCTGTGATTTTGACTATACATTGGGGGATTCAACAAAAGGTATTGTTCAGTGCGTAAACGCAGGTCTGAAAGCATCAGGACATCCTCCGTCCAATGAAGATTCTGTAAAACCCACAATCGGTCTATCTTTGGAAAAGACATATGAAGTGCTAACCGGGGATAAAGATACTCAAAATGCACAGATTTTCACAGAAGCATTCAAGAATGAAGCAGACAGGGATATGGCGAATACTGCCTATCTGTACGATGGAGCATTACCTTTTCTCAGATCGGTGAAAGACCGCGGAAAGAAGATAGGAATTGTTACTACGAAATACAACCGTAGGATCGTAGAGATCTTTGAGAAATACGATGCAATGGATTATATTGATTTAATTGTGGGCGGAGATTCAGTGAGAAAGGTAAAACCGGATCCTGAAGGGATAAAACAGGCCATTGACTTTTTCGGTATCTTTCCGAAGGATGTTCTTTTCATAGGCGATTCCGACGTGGATGCAGAAGCTGCTTATTCGGCAGGTGTGGACTTCATTGGTGTACGTACAGGATTCAGTCATGGAAAAGAGTTTTCCAAATTCCCCAATATCGCAGTATTGGATGATCTCTTTGATGTGATGGAGTTTATCTTTCAGTGATAACGTCTGGCCGTCACATCTGTCCTCAAAATCAGATATCAGCATATATCTCCATTGAGATATACATGCATGAAAGATTCCGGCAAATTCGGATTGGGTTTGTTCATTTCCACAATATTGATAATTGTTGATGTCGTATTATTGTTAACAGAAAAAATAGAAGTCGGAATCTTTGTAGCAATTTTGATATTATCTCTGATATTTCTGATAATTCCTATTCTGCTATTTAGAAAAAGAAGGATATCATTGAGTGAGACATCAATAGATATTGCTGCACCGTTCGTATCTCTTGATATTCCATACGAATCTGTTCAATCCATTCATACATTCAATTCAATTAAACTTACATTGAGAACATTCGGTTACGGCGGAATCAGTGTAAGATGTGGTGAATTCATCCACAGTACGTTGGGTTCGGTAGTATGTGCCTGTGATGAAAAAATCCCGATGTTCATAATGATTGTTACAGAGAAGAAAAAAGTGATATTGAATCTCGAATCATTGGATTCTACCAAACTGTTTCTTTCTCAAATAGAATCACAGTGCGGAAAGAAAGCCGTTAAAGAAGAATACATACTGTCCGATGAAGAGAAGAGGAAGAATAAACGCAATACCCGTATAGCCATCGGGGCGTTCGTATCGGTAATTGCGATAGTTGCAGTCATTGTTATCATTGTGATGTCCATCGGAAGTGTGAATGTGATTCTGACAGACACTGATATGGAAATTGATGCTACTATGATGAACAAAACGATTCCTTATTCTGAGATAGACAGTGTTGAAATTGTAACAGATCTTGATTACGGGTATCGTGTAGCAGGTACTTCCAACAGTAAGGTGTTGACCGGGAGTTTTGAAAACGATGATTTCGGCAGATACTACCTTGCGGTTTACAAGGACGTATCTGAATCAATAGTTGTTCATACAGCAGAAAAGGTGTATGTCGTCAATCTTGTCGATTCTGAATCAACTGTGAATCTGTACAATGAGTTGTTGACTCGTCTGAATCTTTCGTGATTATGCACGCCAGCGCATACGATTTCTGTTAAAGACGATATTGAGTAACACGAATTAGAAATAAGTATTAATAATGTAAAAACTTCAAAATCGATGTGAGAACCGAGGCTCGAATTATAGCAATTACGACAGTGATACTGTTGTCATTATGTCCTGTATTCACGGACTATATCGATTCTTACGGTGAAGAGACAATAACAGTCAAAGACGGAAACGGTTCGGAATTTGTATTCAGTGAGCCGGCAGATTACGTTGCAACCATAGGTGTCGGACCAACTTCTACAGTAATTGATCTTGGATTTGCGGACAAGATTGTTGTTTGTGATACATATTCAAAATCCAATGCTGATGATTCTTTCGATATTCTCAGAGAAAGAATAGACAGCAGAGATACATTTGCTAACGGCAGCATATTCAGTTCCGGAAGGGATGCATTGATTACTGATCTAATATACATGGCAGATCAGGGAAAGTTTGACACCAAAACGGATCCTGTATTGATTACAGGTTCCAAGAGTTATGTAAATCCTACAGTAGATGAGCTCAGTAAATACGGGTTTGTAAATATCCTCGTCTGGGAAGATATCAGTTCATATGATGAATTGATTGAATATGTGAGGACTATCTCTTTGATCGTTTCCGGGGTTGTTACAGATTCAGTACAGAAAATGTCAGATATGCCTGATGAGATTGCAGATGTTTTAGATTCTTCAGGAATACAGAGACATGATGCATTTTATGTTACATATTCAGGAAGCGTCATGAAGGTAGGTAATGAGAATTCCTTAGCAAATTCTATGATATTGGCAGCAGGTGGTGTATCACTCACTGAGGATCCTTCCAAAGAAAATCCAACATATGAAGCAAGCATTCCCGATCTGGTTGAAGGGAAGAATGTAGTGGTGTTTGTTGACAGCTCTATTTGGAAAAACGAAGACTATCTGAATCAGTTGAACAGCCAATTGGGTCCGTATGCAGACGAGATAGTGAATCTCGATCCTTTGTGGAATAATTTCACTATCAGAAGTACGGAAGGTGTATGGGTCATGGCATGTGCGATGTATCCAGAACTGTTCACAGGGGATGTCCCGTCATCTTCAGAGACCGATGATGATGGTGTGTTTCCATATCTTATAGCATCCGGATTATCGATAGTTGTGATATTGGCTATTTCGTATTACTTAATAAGAAAATGATGTACATCGGAAGTGAATGAATGGGAAAACTTGAAAAGAATCAGAAAATTGCAATCATTGTAGGTTTGCTCATTGCTCTCACTCTGATATGCGTTTACCTTAATCTGTCGTGGGTATCAGAAAGTAAATCATTCACTTTCAATGAAGTCTTATCCGCATTGTTAGGGAACGGTTCCTGGTCATCTGAAATCATAATCAGGGAAATCAATGCACCTCGTGTCGTCATCGGTATTTTCGTGGGTGCAGGATTGGCAATTGCAGGATGTGCAATGCAGGCAGTCTTCAGGAATCCGCTGGCTTCCCCGTATATACTGGGTCTTTCATCGGGAGCATCATTGGGGGCGGCAATAAGTATGCTGTTCACAATACCTTTGATACCATCCGGCATACTTACTCCCTTCCTCGCGTTTATCACATGTTTCGCTACGATGGCATTGGTATATTCCATGTCACGCGTAAACGGTGCTGTAAGGACGGAATCTCTGATTCTCGCAGGAGTTGCAGTATCATCTTTACTGTCCGCTTTAGTATCTTTCCTGACATTCATTGCAGGCGATAAGCTTGAAGGAATTGTGTTCTGGTCGATGGGTAATCTCGGAAGTGCATCATGGAATGAGATTGCATTTGCAGCTCCTGTAATAATGGTGTGTTCAGTGATTCTGATAACTCAGGCAAAATCGCTGAACGCATTGATGCTTGGCGATGCACATGCAATGGATCTCGGAGTAGATGTCAGAAGAGTAAGACTTCTGATATTGCTTCTGTCAACTGTGATAGTTGCAGCCGCAGTGTCTTTTGTCGGAGTAATCGGTTTCATCGGATTGGTGATTCCGCATATTCTGAGGATACTCATAGGTCCTGATAACAGGTACATAATGCCTCTGAGTATGGTGGCGGGAGGATGTTTTGTTCTCATCTGTGATTACATTTCACACATAGTAGCACCATATTACGGAACATTGCCTATCGGTGTAACGACAGCATTAATCGGTGCACCCGTGTTCATATATCTCCTTATACGCAGGAAGAAGCAGGTGGGATGGAATTGAGTCTGAAGATTGAGAATCTGGAGTACCAGTACAGTAAATACCGTGTATTGGACGGTGTGGATATAGACATCAGAAAAGGAGAGATTCTCGGGATTCTCGGACCGAACGGATGTGGAAAGACAACTCTTTTAAGGAACTTGAACAAGAATCTTCAGCCTACAGGCGGTTGTATTCTTCTTGACGGTACGGATCTTGAAGACCTTTCAAAGAAGGATATTGCTCAGAAAATAGCTGTTGTCCCTCAGACAAACGAGATTCAGTTTGCATTCACTGTACGTGAAATTGTAGCTATGGGAAGGATGCCCTTCCAAAGTATGATGGGCGGTGAATCCGAAGAGGATAAGAGAATTATCGATTCGGCCATAGAGAAGACAGGTTTATCCAAATTCTCAGAACGTCAGATAAATACTATGAGTGGAGGAGAAAGGCAACGTGTCATAATAGCCAGAGCTGTGGCCCAGACTCCCGAAATACTCCTGATGGATGAGCCTACGTTGCATTTGGACATCAGTATGCAGTTCGATGCTCTCAATCTTGTGTACAACCTGTCCAGAGAAACCGGACTTACAATTGTGATTGTCTCTCACGATCTTTCAATGGTAGCCAGATATTGTGACAGGATTGTTATGCTGCACAATCACAAGATTCATGCAATCGGAAAACCTGAAGATGTCCTTACTCCTGATAATATGAAGACTGTGTTCAATGTCGATGCAGAATTGTTCTTTGACGATAAGATTGGAAAATATTCTGTAATTCTTCACAATTCGTATAACAGTAATTCATACGACTGAAAGTATGAGTATTGTCAACAATCCGCCAATTATTCCGGTTATAGCATTGTTGGTATATTTTGAAATAAGTCCTTTGGATTCAACGGTGGCACCTAAAACACTGTCTGCAACACATCCGATGAATCCGCAGACTGTCGGGACAAGTAATGAGACATCCAGGCTTTGGAAAATAACAAGATAGCCCACAATGCTGACAGCTAAGGATACAATAAGCGATATGACAGTACCGCTTACAGAAACTCCTCCGTCAGTTCCGGGCGCGACTCTTTTGAAGTTGGTAATCAGCCATACTTTCGGATCTTTGACGCCGAGTTCACTTGCGGAAGTATCAGCAGCTGCCACAGCTATTGTTGCAATGTACCCCAATGCCATCATTGATTCGTTTCCAGGGAAAATGAAGTTTAATAATGCAATGATGAAAGGTGGGATTGCAACACCCAGTATATTCTTGTAATTTCTTTCACCATGTGTACCTTCCTGTACGCCCATTTCCTTCTTCTTAGTGAATCCTGATTTAGTCGCAGCGAATCCCAGAATAGCGAAGACAATCAGCAGTACAAGCCATGAAAGTGATCCGAAGACTCCGATTACCGAACCGATCAGGAATGATGCAACACATCCTGAAACAGTAAGCAGTCTGAATGCGTAAATCAGCAATGAAAGGACAAGTGAAAGTCCGATTGCAATCAGAGCAGAGGTTGGATCCATTATATCACAGAATCTTATTCAGTATCTCCGTTGCATATTCAACGGCCTTTTCCTTTTCAGAAAGAGGGTGGAACATGACCTTGCCCTGAGGATAAAGTGTGATTTCCATCTCACCCCATTCAGAGACAAGCATCATGTCATCATCCACCTTGATAGGTCCCAACTCGGAAAGAACAGAACGGGCCTTGTCCATATCCAAATCAAGTATGTCTCTGGATGCGCACATAAGGGCTTTTCCGCCACAGAGTCGGGTAATTGCGAATCTCATTAACTCAACACCTTGTCAAGGAATTTGTTTACTTTGGACTCGAACTCTTCCAGTGTTCCGTCATTGACTATAATCATGTCGGATAATGCAATAAGGTCTGACAGCCCCCATCCCATCTCTCTGGAATCTCTGTCCTTGAATTCTTCGAACGTCTGAGGTGCATCATCCCTTCCGCGTTTGACTAGTCTTTCATATCTGGTATATGGGGAGGAATGGATTGCTACAACATCGACATCATCAGTCAATCCGCGGTATGCCAGTACTTCATCCATACTTCTGCATCCGTCTACCAGGAAGATGTCTCCGGACATTCTTTTCAGGGCACGTTTGGCCCAGATATTGTATCCGTATCTTTCACGTTCGATGGTTGCGAACTGACCTACATTCAATGCCTCATCGGCATCGGATCTGTTAGCATGGGCTTCCCTTACGAGGTCGCCCATACGGATGAACGGTATGTCGCGTCTGACTGCAATGTTGAGGAACTCCTCTTTTCCTGCGCCGGGCATTCCGGTAACCACAATCAGTTTCATGGGATCAAATCAGGTTGTCAGAGATGTTGATCAGAACTCTGTCGCAATATGTACATCTAAGAATCGGAGGATCCCTGGAGGTTACTGTGAATTCTGTCTCAACAGGTTCGCCCTTGTTTGTAATGCAATCCGGGTTGCTGCATCTGGCAAGTCCGCATACCTTGTCATCGAGTTTGACCTTGTACTTTTCAGCGACATAGTAGTCTCTGATGATTGCAATGGTTGCATTAGGCGCGATGAGTGCAATCTTGTCGACGGATTTAGGATCGAGTTCACGGTCTTCAATCTTGATGATGTCCTTCCATACGCTTCCTTTGGATGATTTTGCACGGATGGCAACACTGATGGAAGAGTTGATGGTGGTCTCATTTACATTGAGGATTTTCAGAACGTTGAGTGCCTGACCTGATGTTATGTGATCGATGACTGTTCCGTTTCTGATGGGTGCAATTTTGAAATCTTCAACCATATCTTTCATAACTCTCCCCCCATTATTGCGCAGAGGAGTGCCATTCTAACGGGTATTCCGTTGAATGCCTGTTCGAAATACTTTGCATGCTCTGTGTTGTCCACTTCAGGAGCGATCTCATCAATTCTCGGGAGCGGGTGCATGACGATCATGTCACTCTTTGCTTCCCTGAGCATTTCGTTATCGATTCTGTATGTTCCTGCAACCTTGCTGTATTCCGCAGGATCGGGGAATCTTTCCCTCTGGATTCTGGTGACGTAAAGAACATCTGCGTCGGAGATGACATCTTCTAAGTTTGCGGTCTTTTTGGTGTTGTATCCGCCGGATTTCAGGTGTGAGACGATATCATCTGGCATTTGAAGGGATTCCGGTGCTACGAATGTGAGTTTTGCACCAAACATTGTGAGAGCATCTACAAGTGAATGGACTGTTCTTCCGTATTTCAGATCGCCGACCATCGCGATGTTGAGTCCGTCCAATGATCCTTTCTCCCTTCTCATTGTGAAAAGGTCGAGAAGTGTCTGAGTGGGGTGTGAACCTGCACCGTCACCTGCGTTAATTACCGGGTTCTTGGAGAATTTGGCTGCCAACCTTGCAGCACCCTCGTGTGGGTGTCTGAGAACGATGGCATCACAGTATGTGTCTACCATCCTTATGGTATCGGCAAGGGTCTCTCCCTTGGAGATGGATGTCATGGACATCTGAGATACGTCGATGACATCAGCACCGAGTCTGTGCGCAGCACTCTCAAATGAGAGTCTGGTCCTTGTGGACGGTTCAAAGAACAGATTTCCGAGAATCTTACCGTCTAACATCTTATTCCTTTTCTCTCCGGTCGCATAAGGTACCATTTCTTCGGAAAGATCCAAAATGGATTCAATCTGACTTCTGGAGAAATCCCTAATCGACACGATGTCCTTATCAAAGAACTCCCTGTAATCCATGGTTTCTATAATCGCATACGCGGGTATTAAGGTTTACCTAACCGCTTAAAAACACTTATCCGTCATGAGGCAGCCAATATGTTAACAGTCCGTAGTTTGGATTTAGTTTAAGGCGTTCGGAAAAAGTGGCCATATGATTAAATCATTTGAAAGGTTGTACTGAACTATGCTAGATGTCGATGCCCGTTCGTTAAGAGGCAGAATATGCGGTTACACAAAGAATGACAGTAAAATCACAACCCCGTACATCGTTCGTTCGGTCTATGATGGGGAATGTGATGATGACATACACATCCGTGTAACAGAAAACGGAAGGGAGCTGATGTTCTTCGGTTCATCAGTAAAATTGGACAGAAGTCTGATATCCTCGGCATCATCAGATCTTAGGGCAGAGCCAGTACATGAAAGCAATGTAACTGTTCTCAGTCTGCCTTTGCCTGAATCCATTGAATTACCGGAAGAGACTGAGATAGTGATTGTTCCCAACGCATACGATTTGAGAGGTAACTCCAGAATGTTGGTCGATACAGTAATCAAACTCCGTAATTCCGTAGGATACAATGTCGTTATCGGAATGTTCGGCATCGCTGAACCTTCGACTCTGGCTCTTTTGACGTATATGGGTATCGATCTCTTTGATGATTCTTTGGTCAACGTATTCGGAAAATCAGGAATACGTTTGATCCCGGAAGGTGAAGTCGTTTCCGATGGTGATGTCTCAGATTCCAACAGAGATGAATTGTCAAGGGAATGTTCTAAGATTAAGGATTTCATCAGATCCGGAAGACTCAGAGAATTAGTAGATCAGAGATCTGTAGCCACTCCTTCGTCGGTTGCCACACTCAGGATATTCGATAGAGTGGGATACGAGTATCAAGAAGAATCAGTGGATACAGCTGCCGGAAGGTTCTGTTGTAATACAGTGCAGGCATTGAGGCGCCCCGATGTTCTCAGATACAGAAACATGATTCTTGAAAGGTATGAGAAGCCCGCCCACAAGAAGGTTCTGGTACTTCTTCCATGTTCTGCCAAGAAACCATATCATATTTCCAAAACCCATAAGAGGTTCTCATCAGCCATACATGTCTCCACATTCGATACGGTGGTTCATGAGGTAATTGTCACATCTCCGTTGGGTGCAGTTCCACGTGAACTCGATGCTATGTATCCCGCAAATGCATACGACATTCCCGTAACCGGAGAATGGAAATGTCAGGAGAAGGAATTCATCAGAGAACTGATCGGACACATAATCTCACAGGGATATGATACTGTAATCTCACACCTTGGAGAGGACACGGAACTTGTGCGCGGACTCTGTGAGATGAAGGAAACCGTTGTCGGAGATTCCACATCACCTGCGTCTTTGCAGAATCTTGAAACGGCTCTCCGTGAAGCCACCAAAGGTATGGAAGTCGGAGATTACAAAGAGGATCGTATTGAGACAGTCAGGTCCATGCTTAAATTCCAGTTTGGTAAGGAGATGGCTGACAAGATCATGGATGAGAACACATATGTCATCGGTAAGTTCCCATTCTGGAAGATAATGAGAGACAAGGTCCAGATTGCTATGATGTCTGAAGGTAGAGGAGTATTCTCCTTTACAGCTGAAGGTTCAGAAGTATTAGCGGAACTCGGCTGTAACATCGTGGAGATGGTGGATTTTGAACTTAAGGGAAATCTGTTCGCAGTCGGTGTCACTTCTGCTGATTCCGGAATCCGTATTGGTGACGAAGCAGTGGTTATGTGTAACGGAGAAGTCCGCGGAGTAGGAGTTGCTATGATGTCAGGAAAAGAGATGTGCGATCTCAAACGCGGAATCGCTGTAAAGATAAGACACAAAGCAAAGAGGTAATCCGGACCGCCCGATTCGGGCGATTCGGAGACCCCCCAATGTTAATTTAAATAACTTGAACTGTCAATTCAGAAATAGAGCTTGGACACAAGCATCTGAGGACAGGGACTTTTTCCATGCATACATCCCTTTTCCCCTTTCCTGTCCTCATCTCTTTTTCTGGAATGAGCCGTCTTTCTTTTTACGGACGACAGTTGTACCCTGTTTTTTTGCCAATCCTTTGGCGTACTGTTCTGCCTCCACCTTTGTAGCAAATCTCTTTGTAGCTTTGGTAGAACCTTCGAGTTTGACCTGCCATCCTCCTGCAGGGTGGGATGAAACATATTGTTTCTTGATCCTCTTCTTTTCTTCGGAAACAGGTGCCTGAACGGACTTTTCCTCCCCTTCCTGTACAGTGGTTTCCTCTGACTTTACCTCTTCTGACATTTTATCACCTTTAGCGATATATCATAGTATAATTGTCGGGAAAGAATATAAAGGTGAGTCATGTACGCCGCAGGCCAGTATGCTTGCCGTGTCTCGAATTCGTGTAAAAGTCTAAAGATACGGCGGAGCCGTATCTGTTTCAGTCTAAACAGGGTGACGAAAGGATCATGGTGAAGATGTGTTTTCCATCTACGTTTTCAATGTGTTGATCCTTCCTACATCTGTTGTACTCATCCCCTGTTATGAGTTTGGATATGAGTCCGCTGTAGAATTTGACTTTGGTTTTGATCCTGTCATATTCTCCGTTTTCTGCAATAATGCTGAATGTGAAAGGTACTATTTTTTCTACCCTGATTTCAACATCCGGAAGTTTTCTGTACAGTCTGTTGACAGAGTCCAATACGTTAACGTCACCGTGCTTAAGGATTTCATCGGCCATAGAAGCACCGAGATTGAAAGTCATATCCTCCGGATTGAAACCGAGGCGGTTGAGAGCATACATCACATAGACCAGAGAATTTTCTCTGAGGTTGTTTCCGTCCTCTATTATAAGGTCTCTTATCTTCTTTATATCATCAAGACTCAGCGATGACCTCATGTCCTTTTTGACAAGGATCTTACAATTGAGAGCATAATATCCTGCACTGTTGGAAGAGAGTGACTCTATGATTCCCATGTCCTTTAGTTTACCGAGATTTGATATGATGGTGGATCTGGGCATTCCTGTGTTGTTAATAAGATCAATTGCACACATGGGCCTCTTTTCAAGTTCGAACAGGATACGGGACTGAATATCCGGATCCACAACCTTGAGAGTACCGTCTTTCATAGATACGAGAGCGAAGATGTCATTGTCATCCTCCTCGATAGGTTGACTGATGTTATAGTTCTCAATGAGCTTGGTCGAAGTGAAATCTACGCGTACCATGTTTTTGGAAAGTCCGAAGATCTCCCTGTTTTTGACTTTATAGTCCAATCCGAGTCTCTTCATGGACTCCTTGATAAGGCCTATGCACGGAGATACGTGAAGTGCAATATCCTTCGGTTCCTCTGCATCTATCTTGATAACAATCGACAAAGGATTGTATGAATAGACCTCCATATTGCAGAGGTTATGTTTCCTCATGAATGATTTCATGGAATACATTATTTCTTCAGGTCTGATTCCTGTGATTTCATCACTGTAAATCAGTGCAAGTACCTGACCGTAGCCTTCCAGAATAGGGGAGAAATCCAAACCTGTGTTGAACATATAGTGAATGACAGCGTTCTCAACGGCTTTTTCATCATATTCTTCAGATTCAGGAATAAGACTGTCAAGTGTAATGTCTATTTCCGGATAAAGGGATAATTCTGAATCGACAGATTTGATCAGTGTAGACGATGTATTCCTGTATTTAGTATTCTTTCCGTAGGAATCGTCTTTGATCTTTTTGATTGCACCTTCATCGATCAATTTGTCCATTTGGAAATAGAGGGCAGATGAATCGGCACCAATCTCCTTTGATAGTTCAGTGAGGGATTTGTCTGAATTGTTCAGGAGTTCGAGTGCATCTATGGAAACAGGGTCATAAATTGCTTTAACACCTAACTTCGAGAATACGATCTGGAATCTGTCCGAATTGTTGATAGCTGTCATGTTATCAAGTTCTCCATATTGTTTTTAGGATATAAAGATATTCTAATGTTATTGTACTCTAATTCATAATCATTAGAATATTACTTATGATCCTATGTTATCTTTGTTCAATACGCCCGTGAGTACTGTTTTGCTTTGGAGTATATTAGCTAATTTTTTGTCTACAATTTTTTTAGTAGGTAAATAGATAGAATTGGATATTTTTATAGCAAAAACTTAGAAAGAATTGATATTTTGAATAGAAGATTATTTAAAAAAATCACAATGGGTGAAAAACAATAGACTGTCCAAAGTCAGCCGGAGATAGAAAAATCAGTCCGCAAAACAAAGTGAAATCTGCCCCATTAAAATTTGACCTTGCAGTTCAATGATTGCAATGACATAAACGAACATACAAGGTCAGTCTGCTAATGGATATTCGGTTTAATAATGATTTCCTGGCAATTCCGGGTATGTT
>SUSX01000070.1 GCA_015063195.1 Thermoplasmata archaeon
TGGACAGAGGGTTCAGCTATGTAACTGATGATAACGGTAAAGCACTTTCATCAGTATCCAGTGTATCTACGGGTTCATCAATTACCGTTTGCATGAGGGACGGAAAACTATCGGCAGAGGTCAAGGAGGTCAGAGATAATGAATGAAGAGAAGAAGCCTGAAGAGATGTCATTCGAGGAGAGTTTGGAAGAATTGAACAGAATGGTCGACCTTCTCGAAAAAGGCGATTTGGATTTAGATCAGAGCATTGAGATCTATGAGAAAGCGGTTGTTCTTAGGGACAGATGCAGAAGCATCCTCGAGGACAGCGAACGCAGAGTTGAGAAATTAATCGAAACAGCAGAAGGCATCAAGAAGGAAGATCTGATTCTTCAGTGACCTTCCAAAGCCTCAGATCGTGATCTGTACACCATCCAGAAGTATCACGGTAAAGTTTGGTTGTTTTGAACATAGACGAGTCGTATGCCAGTCTGAGGGAACCTCCGAGTTCCCCTTCCCTTATGTTCTTAGCATTGTACTCTCCGAATGTGTTCCTTAAAGCCAACACGAGGATATCTACAAGGTCATGACCTCTGCAGAGATGTGTTTTATCATAATTTTTGGATAGTTCTGTCCTGAGTTTGGATTTGATAATATTTACGTTGATATGTTGACATCTTGAGCAGGAGAATACTTCTTCCACCATGCGGTCGATGTTACATTCCAAAGTTCTGTAATCGATAAACTGTCTAAAATCGATGTCTTTGAAAGACAGATTGATTCTTTCCTTCTGTGAAACGTACATCAACAATCCGACAGGATATGCAGCATCTATCAGCGCTTCACGTACAGTTTTTCCCATAGTTTCCTGGAAACGTAGAATCTTCTCTTCGGATCCGAATTCCCACAATACGTTCTCCAGGGCAGGAGACATGATTATCATCGATTCTGCATCTCTGGTATCGGTTTGGAACAAAGGTCTTTCAGGTTCTTTTTTCCTGATAAGATCCAAATCTGAATCAAGGATTCCGATTACACCGCTGTCTTTCCTTCTTCCGTATACTTCAGACACGGATGATCTGACCTTATCCTTGGAATGTGCGATTATTATGTTTGTGTTCTCCGCATCCATATATTTTCCGTAGAGTCTGCGGTCTGTTACGCCTTCAACAACAACGATTGTTCCGTCGAAGGCTGTCCTCATCATTGATATGCTGTTCGCTATGTCCGATGATGTAAGGTATTCACGCACGGTCGGGCCTCAGTTCGTTGGCTAGATCCCACATATCATGGATTATCTGCGGGGAATGTGTCGCTATTACAATCTGCAGATCTCTGAGTCTGCATATGTCGTTCAGCACCGTACCGATACGCTGCTGCCACGACACATGTAATGAAATCTCAGGTTCATCGATTATCACTAAGGATGAAGGTTCGGCCTGGAACAGTACACGGTAGAACATAATGAGAATCTGTTTCTCACCGGAGGAAAGTGTTTCCAATGACAGATTTTCTTTATCATGAGCGGAAACTATGATTCTTCCGTTTACTATCTTCATCTTTTTGTTGGTGAAGAATGAGTTCACAATGTCCTGATAGACAACAATGGATTCAGCTAAGGAGTAGTTTGAATCAACATATCTCTTCAGAGCTTCGGTCAGTTTAAGGTATTTGTCATGTGATTTGTTGATATCATACCTTGAAGGAGGAAGCCTGAGTTCGACAGGTACTGTGATCCTCAGTCCTGCATTCTGCATATAATCGGTTTTTGATTTCAGATCCCTTAACATGGATTCTATCTCGTCGTCGCCGAGGTCGTAATCGATAGATATATCGCTGATATCGATTGCAGTTTCTTCTTTAGCTGTAAGGAAATCATCCTCAAGCTCCTCGAGATATGCATCCAAAGCGTACATCAGTCGTCCGTCATTCTTACGGATGGTTGTCCTTTCGGCGGATATCAGTGTAATGTTTTTCAGTTCCTGAAGTTCCTCGGATGTAAGTTCCTCCTCCAATTCGTTCTTCTGCATCTGTATCAGAATCGGAGTTTCATCGTTCTCGATGATGAGATTCGTATCATCATCAAAGGAGATGTCCAATCTGTCAAAAGGCATCTCAGTGAGTTTATCTATGTCACCCTTCAGAACATGGACGATGAGTTTCAGGAATACGGTTTTACCGATACCGTTGCATGAATGGATGAATGTTATTCCGTTTGGATTGAACGTTACGGTATGTTCGAATACTCCGAACAGACCGTAGACGGTGGCGGACTTGATGTTCATGATAAAAGAATATCGTTGTCTGAGGTTAAAAAATGGATTGTTTTTACAACACTATCTTCAATCCTTAGCCATGGTGATTATCGAAAACCATACTGTTTCGACACACATACAAACCACACAGGGTAATACAGCTTCAGGGAATGCGGTTCCTAAAATCACCATGCACATGGAAACGGAAAGTCCAGTGTTCTTCCATACTGTCAGGATCCGATACACGACAACATTCTTCTCATCTATTCCCAAACGTTTGGAAAGGAACTTTCCCGAATAATGCAGGATAGCCAATCTTATTATCGATACCAGGAACACCAATGCAATGATGTCCGGGAATGAGAAGATGAATTCTTTGTTGTTGTTAAGGGACAGGAAGACCATCAGTGCCATCATCAGATTGATTATCGGTACTTTTGTACCGCGTTCCATTTTAATCCTGCTCAACGGTCTTGATAACAGTACCGGAATGATGATGAACAGCAGGATGTACTTCAGAATCTCTAACGGATTGACTGCATCTCCGATCAGAACGTAAGTAAGAACAGGAGTTAGAACCAACCCTGCAACATATGTTCCGCTTACAGCGACCAATGAGTTCTTCACATCGGCCATCTTCAGAATCGCAGCTGTTACGACGGATATGGCACAGGGCATGGATGCCAACATAACCCAACCATACCATATTGCAGGATTAGTTTCGATGAAAGGCAATCCTATCAGTAATGTTACGACGGTATTGACAAGGAAACACAGTATGACGGAAACGAACGCTCCGCGTTTATTATCCAAGAAATCCTTTACGGTGACATTAAGTCCGTGAAGGGAAAAGGTCATCTGAATAATCAATACAAGGATAATCAGCCATGAGGACGGTATATCCAGAACAGGAAGGACAAGACTGATTACGATTGCTCCAGCAATCCAAATCCTCAGGTCGTTCAGCATATTCCTTCCGTTCATTATTTCTCTTTATGTATATCCCGTATTTACGGATTCTGAATCTTTCATAAGAACATATAAACGGGATTGTGCATTAGCAGTCCCGATGGACATAGAGGCCGGTTTCGAGAACATCAGAAACAATATCAAGGACGGAAAATACGATACGGTACTTCCGGAAGTGAGACTCATAGTTGAGAACTCAGATGATGATGTGAACATCCTGATTAAATGCGCTTCATTGCTGAAAGTAGTAGAAGAGGAAGCAGCATTCCAGGAAATTCTCGACTCTGTAATGAAGATCCTTCCAGAGAACGAGAAGGAAAGGTTCGATGTGTCCGTTGCTATGCGCGGTCTCGGAAGATATGACGACGCATACTCAATAATGAGGTCACTGAAAGAATTCGTTCCAGATCCATACGATACTGCAATGACCTACTTCTGTATCGAAGAGTATGAATCAGCATTGGAGATTCTTCTGAAAGTCGATGATCCTGATGTAAGAACATCGATTCTTCTCACCGAGGTCTATTGCTCATTAGGTGAATTCTCCAAAGCGGATGCCGTTGCCGACAGTCTTATCGAGAAGGCAGGTCCTACTTACGACGTTCTTGTGAACAAATGTTCGGTCATGTTCAAGAGAGGGGAGAGTAAGGAAGCCATCAAATTCGCAAAATCCTTCCTTAAGGAAGACAAGAAGAACATCGACAATCTTGCTCTGAATGCATATGTCATGAGGATAAACGGAAGGACTCCCGCTGCTGTAAACTACTGTAACAGAGTCCTCAATACGGATTTCAAGCACATCGGTGCATTGGAAACACTCGCTTTATGTTTCATAGAGAAGAAGAGTTTTGTCAATGCAAAACTGTTGGCAGGTGCAATCAACGACGCCGACCCGGGAAATCCAGCAGTGATCCGTATCTTAGATGCATGCCGTTTGCTTTCCTCCTGAACTTCTCCATCCAGTTTCCGAAGAGGTCTTTCCAAAGGGATGGTGTGAACAGTACCAGTACAAGGAAGATTTCCATACGTCCGATCCACATCAGAACGCATATTACTATTTTTACACTGTCTGTGAGCAACGCTGTGTTACCGAGACTGAACAGTCCTGTACCGACAGTGGTAAGTGATGAGACACTGAAAGCAAGTGAACTTCCTGTGTCTACACCCAACATAAGGAAGATGCCGGTTCCGATTCCGATTGTTAGTACAAAGATCAACAGCGTGATGATGGATGACGAGATGATGTTGTTATTGATCTCCGTCTCATTGTACTTTACACTCATCACACGGTTGGGGAATGCGTATTTCATGATGTTTATGTAGATTGTGGAAAAGATGATCATGAGTCTCGAAATCTTCAGTCCGCCGGTGAATGAATCTGTGGAACCTCCTACAATCGCAATGATAACGAACAGCAACAGGACTCCTTCAGGCCATACAATGTCACCGAAGATGAATCCGGTGGTACTTCCGATGGAAGTAATTGTGAAAAGTGCATCGACCAGTGAATTGACCGAATCCACTTCCATATCCATCCTACGACCGCTTCCGACA
>SUSX01000071.1 GCA_015063195.1 Thermoplasmata archaeon
TGCTTCTAATCTTTTCTTTTCGGAATCGGATCCTTACAGACAGTCTCCTTCAATACAACCGATCAAAGACAGAGAAAGAGAGAAGGACACATCCTCCCCCGTACATCCGTATCCGCAATCAACATATCCGCGGAAGACAGAGGAACGGCAGAGCAGGGAACATCCCTCTCCGTATCCGTTTCCCGCATCACATCCGCGAACCTTCCCCCGACAACAGAATAATTCAAAAAATCAGGAAATTATGGGAAATCAGACGAAAGAGAGATTCTATTATTTTTAAGATGCGAATAGCCAGTACATGAACGTCTTCGATTGAGTCTTAATCGGGATGTTTTTCTTGACAACTGGGATTTATACGAAATCTGTGTTTTATTTTTACATTAAAATCGGTGATGTCGAGTCATACATGATATCAGTTCGTACAAAGGAGCATCCAACCCAAGGTCCCGTGGCATCGACACGGGACGGGTCCCAGAACTTGTAGTTCTGGGACAGATTTTTTCTATACCACATTCGATGTGGACTAAAGATAATAAATATGATATGTACTACTAAATACTGTAACAGAAAAATACCGGGAGAACACCATGGACAACAGACAGATAACTGACATAAGGATTAAGGGATTCAAATCGATAAAGAACTGTGACCTTAACCTCGGTAATATCAATATCTTCATCGGAAGTAACGGATCCGGAAAATCTAATTTCATATCGGTTTTCAAGATGTTACAGTCTATAGTTGATGGTGAGCTGCAACTCTATGTCAATAGAAACGGCGGCCCCAATTCTCTCATGTATTTCGGAAGTAAGACCACTGAAAAAATCGATATCGAATTTAAATTCGGTAACAATGGATACAGATTCGCATTAGCTCCCACATTGGATGGAAAATTAATGTTTCTGGACGAGTCCTTTCTTTGGAACAGGATAGATGGCAAATCTATCGGCAAAGGACATTTGGAATCGAATTGGAAAATGGACTGTGGCAATCTGATAGATAACTACGTATTGCCTATTCTGAAGAATCAGGAATGGAAGGTTTATCATTTTCACGATACCGGGGACAAATCACCGATTAAACAAACTCACGGAATTAATGATAATATTTCACTCTCAACCGATGCGCACAATCTGGCAGCATTCCTTTACAGACTGAAGATTAAGAATCCCGCAGATTATCGCAGAATCGTTGATACGGTGAAGATGGTGGCACCTTATTTTGATGATTTCATCCTGCGCCCCAATCCGCTCAATGAAAACACCATCTCTTTGGAATGGAAGGAGTCCGGCAGCGATATACCTTTCAACGCAAGCCAGCTTTCCGACGGAACACTCCGTTTCATATGTTTGGCCACACTCCTTCTTCAGCCTTCCGAACTGATGCCCGAGACGATAATCATCGATGAGCCGGAACTTGGACTGCACCCGTATGCCATTGCGATGTTGTCTGCATTGATTAAGAAAGTATCTGTCACGCATCAGATTATAGTATCTACACAGTCTGTAGAATTATTGGATGAATTCTCTGCCGATGACATAATTGTTGTAAATCACGGAAAAGAAGGCTCGGAATTCGTGAGACTGAACGAAGGTGATCTGAGGATTTGGATCGAAGACGATTATACTCTCGGAGATCTGTGGAAGATGAATATTCTCGGAGGCAGACCCTGATGGTAAGACTCATGATCTATTGCGAAGGAGAAACAGAGGAGACCTTCGTCAACAACATTCTGATTCCACATCTTTCAGGCTTAGGAGTATATGCATCTGCGCATCCCTGCCGCGGAGTTTCCAAATACAATAGGATTAAAAAGGATATCACTGCATTATGCAGGGATTTCAAAGACGGATACGTCACCACGATGCTGGATTATTACGGCCTTCCGTCCGATACTCCCGGAATCGACAGAAAGGACAGGGACATATATTCAATGATAGATGGTATAGAGAACGATATCGGATCAGACATAGGGAAGAAGAATTTCATTCCGAATCTTATGCTTCATGAATTCGAGGCATTGTTATTCTCCTGTCCTGAATGCTTTGAATACTGCGGACTCGATGACAGGGCAATAAATTATCTGAAAAATATCGTTGAAGACTTTGATACACCGGAACATATCAACAACAATCCCAACACCGCACCTTCAAAAAGAATCCTGGCACTGTACGGCGGATATTCCAAACCCATAGACGGATACAATATTGCTAAAAATATAGGTCTGAACAGGATGCGCAGTGAATGCAGACACTTCGATGCCTGGATCAGAAAATTGGAATCGTTGGGCACTGAGTGATTTACCGAAGCGTCTGGGTCTTGTGTAAAGATGCATTCTGTACATTCGGACAGAATCTGCGATATCATATCTGTCTTATCTATGTACAGAAGATCGGAATCATGCATCTGCTGAAGTCCTGAACGGAATGATTCAGTGTACCAAAAGGGTAGGGAGAGGATTTCCGAACACAGACAATTTCATCAATATGATTTGGTTCAAACACGGACGTTTGGACATTGCCTGATTATTCTATCACATAACGGTATGTGACCGTTCCTTCTCAGGCAGCGGAGCTGCCGTATAAAGTAGGTATGAATGAGGGGAACAGGATGTGTTCCCCGAGTGAATACTGTTTTTACGGGGGTAAATCAGACCCCTGTTGCAGAGCAACCGGGGGTTTGATTCTGTATAACGTGAAAGTTTCCACTCAAATTGTTATAGAACCCTTTTTTTATAATATTCAAAAACAATAACATTCGTTTTCGTCAATGACCCAAAATCAATACTCAAAGACAGCATATTTAAATGAACGGATGATACTGTAACATACAATGGCACGTGCTTTACCGATAGGCGTTCAGGACTTCAAGAAAATACGCGATTCCGATCTTCTGTACATAGATAAGACAGATATGATATCGCAGATTTTATCCGAAGGTGCAGATGTATATCTGTACACAAGACCCAGACGCTTCGGTAAGTCGCTCAACCTCAGTATGCTTGATGCATTCTTCAACATCAGATATCCCAAGGATAACAAATGGTTCGACGGACTGAAAGTATCCGAATGCAAGGGATGCCTGGAACATAAGAATGCCTATCCGGTAATCTATTTCGATTTTAAAGATCTGGATGCCGAATCATATGAATCGTTTCTCATAAAATTAAAGAAAAAACTCTCAGACCTGTATTCACAGTATGAGTATCTGATTACATCAACCGCTCTGAACGAAATGGATATAGAAGATTTTACAAATGTTTTCAAACGCACAATTGACGGTTCGGAACTTGGATATTCGCTGTTCAATCTATCCAAAATGTTGTATAAACACCATAATAAGAAAGCCATCATCCTCCTTGATGAGTACGATAATCCGTTACACAATGCTTTCGGAAAAACATTCCAGGACAATATCGTCCGTATCATGAGAGAATTGATGTCGTCTGCATTGAAAGGTAATGACTTTTTGGAATTCGGTATCGTAACAGGCATAATGCAGATCGCCAAAGAAAGTATATTCTCCGGACTGAACAATCTGAAGGTCAACAACATCTTCAGTGCGAAATACGACGAGATGTTCGGATTCACCGATGATGAGGTCAAAGCCATATGTGAAGAGCACGGCCATCCCGAGAAATACGAGGAAGCTAAGGACTGGTATGACGGATACCATTTCGGCAATTCGGAAGTTTACAATCCGTGGAGTGTTTTGTCATATGTCGACGAGGGTTTTGTACCCCAATCATATTGGGCAGGTACCAGCGGCAACTCCATTCTGAACGATTTATTGGAATCCGCAACACCTGAGATGTGGGATGAATTCAGGATGTTGGCCGAAGATGTGCCTGTAAAGTACAACGTGGATCCTGCTGTTACATTCCAGGATCTTCAGTCCAATGAAAGAAACGTCTACTCCATGATGACTATGTCGGGATACCTTACAGCTACTTTCGATGATGATGCCAGATCATACATATCAATTCCTAACAAAGAGATGTCATCCGAATTTGCCAGATTAGTGTTGGCAAGAGTTGACAGAAACATGTCGTCCGATGTCCGTGTTCTGTGCGATGCATTCGTGAGAGGCGATGTATCTGCCATATCGGATCGTCTGACTGATCTGTTTATGTCATCCGCAGGTAATGCAATGCTGAATGATGAACACTCATACCAGGCGTTCATAACAGGTATGCTGATGTATCTTTTCGGAAAATATTCAGTGAAGGCGGATTTCGAGGAAGGCAACGGAAGATACGATATCAGACTTGAACGTAAGTACGGTGATTTCCCCAATGTTGTCATAGAGATCAAACGCATTCCTACTGATTCTTCAGATGATTCTGCAGTATCCGTTGCAGAGAAGGCGTTGGAACAGATCAAAAAGAAGGATTATCTTCACGGACTCACAGGAAACACACTTCTCTACGGTATCGCATTCCGTAACAAGAAACCCACCGTATTATCGGAAAGGATGATTCTCTGAGATTTAATTCTTAGATTTTTAATTATTGTTTGTCTATGGAATGTGAGCAGAAAATGCCCGTCCCAGAACTTACAGTTCTGGGACTCGTCCCGTGTCAAGCCACGGGACTCTGTGTTATTCATATACAAAAAACTGCATAGATTAGCAATAAGTAAAAAAGAAAATTCCACAC
>SUSX01000072.1 GCA_015063195.1 Thermoplasmata archaeon
ATTTCCTCTTCGTCGGATCGCTCAACGGTGACCTGTACGTATTGGACAAAGCTACTGGACAACTGATCGACAGTGAACACGTATATTCCAAAGAGTACAACGGTAAGGAGTTCGGTTCGGTATCGGTCGTCTCCGTATTGGAACAGAACTCGGAATACAGGCTCATATTCCCAGTGTCGGAAGGACGCGGAATGAGCACCAAAGCGTCAGGTTTCGCAGTGTATGGTTTCAACGGCGTATCGTTGCAGAAGAAAGTCCTTACGATGGACGAGATAGGTCTCACAGGAAACACGTTCACCCCATTCTCTGGTGACGGTTTCACAGGAGTGTTCGCTGCCACATCCGAAGGCATATACAAGATAGATACGGAAGGTAGATACGAGGTGTTCAATCAGGACATCACCTCCGTGAAGGCTCCCATAAACATAGTGAATGGAGAATACGTCTACGTAACATCGTATGCGCCTTTACAACCGGTATATCAGATGGATTTCGATGGAAGGATCCTCACTGCGATTACAGGTCCTGCGAAGTTGACCAACTATGCGATGTCATCCGTCGTCCTCTATGGGGATTACATCATAATGCCCAACGATTCGGGAATAGTCGTGTTCGAAGGTGAGGCGCCTGTTTATGTTTACGCGGTCGCGGAATCAGAATCCCCATGGACGCCCGTATTGTTCGCGGTCGTAGGTATCGCACTCATCATCGCTGCGATCTACTGTTATCTGAGGTTCGTGAGAGGTGTGGAGAAACCATTCTCGTACCTAGCGGGATCGGTTTCGAATTATCTGAACAGCGATCAGATAACACACAACACGAGAAGCAAGCACAGGTTGATCACCGTGATAGCAGTAGGTGTCCTGCTCACGGCATTGATGTTCATCGCAAGCCTATGCATCGGACCCACCAGGATACTTTCCCCCGGAGAGATGTTCGGTGCTTTGTTCTCTTCATTGCAGAAGGGCGGCGTGAACCTCACTTACGATGAGCTGATGGTGTACAGTTCAAGACTTCCCAGAACCATCGTTGCATTCGCTGTAGGTATCGGACTGTCTGTAGCGGGAGTAGTCTATCAGGCAATAATCAGAAACCCTCTGGTTGACCCGTATATCATGGGAGTGAGTTCAGGAGCGGGAACTGCAGCAATCGCAGTCATAGGATTCAATTTCACATTCTTCGGATTGTTCCCCTCACACTCAATTTACCTCACGGCGATGGCCGCGATGATAGGGGGAGTAATTGCATTCGCAATCACAATGTTATTGGCTGAGAAGTCCGGAGGTTCGTCTGTCAACTATGTATTGGCAGGAGTGGTGGTCGGTCTTGTGTTCTCCGCAGCACAGTCGGTTATGATGACGATGGGTACGGAGAATATTGCAGATTCACTTTCATGGCTGTACGGATCCTTCGCCAATGTGTCATGGTCCCATGTGGCCATCGTATTCTTCCCGGTATTGGGAATGTCACTGGCTACATTGATCTGGGCCAAAGAGTTCAATCTGGTTCTCTTGGGTGAGGATCAGGCAAAACAGATGGGTCTCGATGTTGTGAAGTTCAACAGATGGATGCTGATCCTTGCATCGGTTCTCACATCACTCTGTGTAGCGTTTGTAGGAATCATCGGATTCGTGGGATTGGTCGTTCCGCACCTGTGCCGTATGATCCTCGGAGGGGACCACAGGTTGGTAATACCTGCATCGATATCCTTCGGAGGATTCCTGATGATCGCAGCAGACCTGGCAGCAAGGATGATTTGGGCAGGATCGGAACTGCCTGTAGGAGCAATAACCACATTGATCGGAGTGCCTGTGTTCGCATGGCTGCTTATTAAGAGAGGAAGGATGTACGATGGATGAAGAAGTACCATTATTGGAACTTCGTGACCTTCACAAGCGTTACGATGACGGATTCCACGCGGTCCGCGGTGTATCATACAAGATCGGATCAGGTCTTTTGGTAGGATTGATCGGACCCAACGGCTGCGGAAAATCCACCATGATGAAATGCATCAGTAGGATGCACGAGGCCACTTCAGGTGACATATTGATTGACGGTGAATCGGTTCTCAACAAATCACCTGGGGAGATAGCGAAGATGGTTGCATGTGTTCCAGCACATCTCACATCCAGTTTCGGACTCACCGTATACGAAGCTGTGATGCTCGGTCGTTACCCTCACCTGAAGAATGTCTGGTGGGAGCCTCTGGAGGATGAGGAATATGTGGAGGATGCACTGAAGAAGTTCGGTGTCCATCATCTCCGTGACCGCCCTCTCAATATGCTGTCCTCAGGAGAGAGGCAGCGTGTACTCATCGCCAAAGCTTATGTTCAGAATTCCAGGCTGATGTTAGTGGATGAGCCCACATCAAATCTCGATATGAAGTATAAGCTTGATGTGATGGAGTATCTCAATGCTTTGGTAAAGAAGGATATGACGATTCTTGTAGCGGAACACGACATCTCATTGATGGCCAGATACTGCGATCTCTGCATCATTATGAAGGAAGGGGAGATTGTGGCTATCGGAAAACCCAAAGAGGTTATAACGCCAGAGTTGATACAGGACGTGTACGATGTATCTGCTTCGGTAGGTACCGATGCTGAAGGGGAGCTTTATGTGATTCCCAAGAGGTACCGCAAAGAGGGAGAGATGTATCGTTTTGAGAAGTGAAACTCATGGAAATATCCGATCTGGTGAAGAAGGAGATAAGGGATCTTCCTAAAACGGTCCACGGCGGACAGGCTTGGAAACTGAAGGACATCGAGGATTACAGCCACAATTTGAATCCTTTCGGACCTCCCGACTGTTTGGGTGGCATCATATTATCATCTGTAAGCGGAATAGATCACTATCCTGATGATTCATCACCGGATTTCAGAGGTGCCGTAGCTCAGGAGTTCGGAGTCCTTCCTGAGAATGTAATTGCCGGTGCGGGGTCATCCGATATAATCAGGATGTTTCCTAACACATTCCTCGAGAAGGGAGATACCGTCGGTATATTTTCTCCGTCATTTGCGGAATATTCACAACAATGTAAGATAGCCGGTCTCAAAATAAAATATCTTGATCTGATCCCGGAGAATGATTTCCGTATAGATTTGGATAGATTGAAGGATCAGTTGGACGGTCTCAAGGCATTGTACATATGCAATCCGAACAATCCTACAGGAAGGATAGAACCCAGAGACAAGATAATGGAGATCGTATCGATTTGTGAGAGGAAAGGCATAATAGTGTTCCTGGACGAAACTCTTCTGGAACTTGTAAGAGGATACAAGGACATTTCATGTGCTGCCTTTGTCAACGAATTCACAAATCTCGTAGTTGCAGGATCACTTACAAAATCATTTGCGATCCCGGGGATCAGGATAGGTTTCGGAATCGCACATCCGTCCGTTATAGATGAACTGAACAAGGTCAGGATGACCTGGAACATCGGATATATAGAACAGAATGTTGGTGCAGAGCTGATATCCAAACACATGAAGCATGTGAAGAATGCAGCCGATACCATGTGCTTCGAGCGTAAAAGAATGTTCGAAGAGCTGAAAGAAATGGGATTCCCTGTATCTTCCAAATGTGACTCGTTCTTCTATTTCTGCGATGTGTCCCCGTTGGGATACGATGCCCCCGGTTTTGTAAAGGCGATGTTGGAACAGGGAATTATGGTCAGAGACTGCTCATCATTCGGAAGTCGTTTCACAAACTATGTCAGATTCTGCGTAAAGGATGGGGAACGTAACGGAAAGTTCCTCGATGCAGTACGTGCCGTAATCAGGGAATGATACAGATGGAACTGTGGTTGTCGGCCATATGCATAGTTGTTCTGGCTATCATAATCGATGCTGTTTTGGGAGAAGTTCCCAATGCAATCCATCCCCTGAGGTGGACCGGTAATCTTGTATCTTTTTTGGACAGACACATCAAGAGGACTTCCAAAACTGCAACGAGATTCAAGGGATTCCTCGGATATATGATTGTATTCCTGGTATATGCTACGGTATCATTTACATTACTGGCTCTGATAAGATTCTATCTGGGTGAGATTCCCTGGATTATTGCGTCTGCATTCGTATTTAAGGTATCATTTGCAGTATTCTCATTCAGGAGGCACTGTAAACCCATCCAAAAGGATCTGGATAACGGAGATCTGAAGTCAGCTGCGGCAAAGACACAGATGATCGTCAGCAGGAAGACAGAGGGGATGGATAAGGAACATATCGCGTCCTCATGTACCGAAACGATTTCTGAAAATCTGGTCGACAGCGTGATATCACCTACGTTTTATTTCGGTATCCTCGGAGTGCTGGGTTCATCTATGTTCAGATGTGCCAATCTCATGGATGCCATGTGGGGATACATCAATGAGAAGTACGGAAATCTCGGATTTTTTGTAGCAAAGTTCGACGATGTTCTCGGGTTTATAACATCCAGGATTTCAATAGTCTTTGTGGCGATTGCAGCATTCATTCTCAGGATGGATTACCGTTCTGTGATTCCGATGGCAAAGGAAGGAAGTAAACTCACACCGTCGCCGAACAGTGCATGG
>SUSX01000073.1 GCA_015063195.1 Thermoplasmata archaeon
TCGACGACGTTCTCGGGTTCATAACATCCAGGATTTCAATAGTCTTTGTGGCGATTGCAGCATTCATTCTCAGGATGGATTACCGTTCTGTGATTCCGATGGCAAAGGAAGGAAGTAAACTCACACCGTCGCCGAACAGTGCATGGTCAATGGTGGCATGTGCTGCTGCACTGAACATAAGCATGGAGAAGAAAGACGTTTATGTCATGGGTAAGGGCAGCCTTCCTACAACCGAAGATATCACAAGATGCTATCATCTTGTTGAGTTGTCATCTATTTTATTCATTATTGCAATATCACTTCCGCTGTATGCGTTCATCGGAATACACGTACAGGTTGGTATTGAGAACATTATTCTTAGTTTAGGTGGATTATTATGAATAAACACATCTGTGGTTCGATCGAATTTGAAACAGAATTGAAAAGAGCCTGTGATATGTTTGTTCAGGTGGTCCGATTCAAAGAACCGGTCGGAATAATAAGTTCATCTTTTTATAACGGCGGAATCAGAGAGACAACTGCATTGGTTATCGCAGGTGTACCCAAGGATTATGACTGTGCGGATCCGGTAAAGGATGCAGAATCAATACTGTCAGAACTGGAGCTTCCTGAGGATACTGTATTTTTCATGACTGCCGCTGAGGTCGAATACGTTTTCAATGTTGTAGACGAGGACTTCAACGGAACCGAAGCTTCAGCAATAGTGACTGCAGGGCTGAGCAATCAGGTAGTTGCAGGCGATACGTTGGACAACTGGCAGGAAAGGCATGCTCTTTCCAACGAAAGGTCGGAAAAACTGAGAAAAACAGGAAAATTCCATGTGGGTACAATAAATACTATTGCGGTATCATCCCTTCCGTTAAGTGTTCCTGGAATGGTCAATGCAATGATTGCAGTAACAGAAGCAAAAACTGCTGCAATGAATGTGATGGGCTATAATGAGACAGGAACAACATCCGATGCTATAGCAATCGTGGTGCCTGAAATCGGTAACATTGATTATGCCGGAACCGGCATGGATATCGGAATTGCAACGGCCCGTGCAATAAAGACAGCTGTCTGCAGGGCTCTGATAATCAGGGATGATTTCCCTGTTGGAACGTCGGAAGACGTCAAAGACAGAATCAAGGCACAGTATATGCCGTAACGGAGACACTCTTATGGAAGAGACAGAAGTTGTAAAAGAAGGAGGTATAGGTTCCGCCCTGAAAGGAATGTTCTCTTTCTTCACAATGTTGCCTATTAACATAGAAATGAAAGAAATGAAGGCTATGGACAGCAACTTTTGGTTGGTTCCGGTCATAGGCTTTTTCTATGGAATTCTGTCTTTGGCAGTTTACGGCATCATCTATGAGCTTATAGGAAGCCCATTGATTTCTGCAATTACCGCATTGTTCAGTATGCACGTTTGTAACAGATTCCTCCATTTAGACGGAATGATCGATATCGGTGACGGCCTCACCGTAGCAGGTCAGAGGGAGGATCATCTCAGGGCACTGAAAGATACGAGAATCGGTGCAGGCGGTATGGCCACAGGATTATTTGTGGTTTTGATGACAGTGGCATGTTATTCATATTCACCCTATGTCGTATTGTTTTTGATTCCTGTAGCTGAGATCATGGCAAGGAATGCACAGGTGTCTGCAGCAGCATTCGGTATCCCTGGTCAGGGAATGGCCGGGAATTCAGTAAGATTGACCACCAAAGAGGATCTGATCAAATCCTCCGCACTTACAGCAGTGTTCTCATTCGTTTCCGTATATGCCGTTTCTTTGATTTGGGATATGTACATTTATGACGGAGTAATTATCGCAGTAATCATAGCGTTTTTACTATCCATCCTTTGGGGAATCATTATGGCAAACATTGCTGAGAAGAATTTCGGAATGGTTAACGGCGATGTGCTCGGAGCGACTAACGAGTCATCAAGAGCATTGATTCTGTTAATATCATTGATAGTGGTGATGTCCGTTTGAAGTTTGAAGCTCTGGTCATGGCAGGAGGAAAAGGTTCCAGAATGGGAATCTGTGACATTGAGAAGCCTATGCAGATTGTAGGCGGTAAGCATACTGTCATGAGAGTAGTGGAAGCATTGTCAAATTCCTCAAATATCAGCAGGGTGCTTGTGTCTGTAAGTGACAATACCCAGGAAACTGAGAAATATCTGAGGGAAATGGGCGTTGAGGTCCTGAAAACATCCGGTGATGATTTCATGGAGGATATGCACACGGCTTTCAGTGTCATGAACGGAGATTATGTCCTTACATGTCCGTCGGATCTTCCGTTACTTCAGACGTACACTGTCGATGCCTTTATCGGATATTTCAAACCGGAGATGGAGTCGGCCATAGCCGTCGTGGATGAGGATACAGTTGTAAATACAGGAATAAAGCCCTCTTTTACCATTGATATTGAAGGAAAGAAATGGGTTCTGTCCGGATTATGTATATCGGACAGGCAGAAGACACTTGACGGATTCTATCTCAACGAGTCATACATGATGACAGACTGGGTAGATCTGGCGATAAACGTGAACACTCCGGAAGAACTTGCACTGTCCAGAGGAATAATGGACAGTCCGTCGATGATTGACAAGATTACTCGATGTGGAGAATGTTCCTGTACAGTCTGTGAACTTCCTCAAGAAGATCATCACAGGTGATTTTTCCGGAACTTGAAATGATAGCTGCAACGGATGATCCTCCGCAGCCCACTCCTTCTTTGATGAATCCCCATTCGTATGCCTGAAGTCCTTCGTAAGGGCTCTTGGAATAATCCATGTTCACATAAATCAACGGAACATCCTTGTGGATTCCTGCGATGATTTTTTCAATATCGGAATTGCGGTCTTCCACCAACCATCTTGTGGTTCCCTGGAATATGTTACCTACGCAGCTATCGTCCATTCCGACTGCTACAGCGATGACCGCAGCCATCTGGGTTCCGCCGCCGATAATGACAGGTACGTGTTTGGATGCACCGACTACCATTCCTGCATTGACTGCAATCATGGGATCTCCGACACATTCGATTGCCTTGAGAGGATCGTCGGCAAGACTTCCGATGGATATTCCTGCATTCCTGAATGCCTCATTGACAAGGTTGGTCTTCAGTTCTTTAGGATTGTTGGGTGAACTGCTGCTGACAAGGTTTTCCTTCATGACGCCCATGGCCATCATTACGGCCATAGCAGTGGTGGTTCCCCCGGCACAGCTTTCACTGATGACAATAAAATCATTATCCTTGGCGAAGAGTTCACCAAGGATCTTTCCTCTTTCATAAAGCATTTCTACGTCTTTGACAGATTTTCCGCAGGTAATTGCTTCACCGTATGTACCTCCCACATCATAGAATGGGATATTCGGTACAATCTTACATCCTGCGTTGATGACATGGCTCTGGATGCCGGAGAGGTTCAGAGCAGCGATGGTAAGTGTTGCAGGAGTAGGAATGCCTCCGGGATTGATTGGTATACCCTTCATACAGACGGTCTTTCCAAGTACAAGAAGTTCGGCATCCGCTGCAGGGGTGAACAATGTAAGTTCAGGTGTATCTCCTGCTTCTGAGACTCCGGGAATTGTGGATGTGAGTGTGTTCGCAACTGTGCATGTGAAGACTCCTCTTTTTCCCCAGATTCTGGATAGGATGTCCTTTGCTACTGCCTCGTTCCCTTTAATCGAAAGGGACGGTGGTACCTGGAAATCGCTTGTCATCAATTTGGGTAATGTGTGAAGATAGATAAGGGATTCTACCGAGTGTCCAGATAAAATCTGTCATGTATCAGACATGCGAGCGATTATATAGACACATCCGATTTCAGAAATCATGAGTAACGTAAGAGTAGCACTCGTAGGAGCATGCGGAAGGATGGGAACACTCATCGTACGCCGTATCCTCGAAACCGAGGGATTGGAACTTTCTGCAGCATTCGATTTGGTCAACATCGGAAAGGACATCGGAGAGGTTGTCGGAGCAGGAGCATTGAACGTACCTGTTTCAGATTCAAAGGATCTCGCAGCAGTTCTTAAGGAATCCAAGACTGACGTTCTCATTGACTTCACCATTGCACCTGCAACAGCAGCCAATGCACCTATCGCAGCAGCAGCCGGAGTGAACCTCATCATCGGAACCACCGGACTCAGCGCAGAACAGAAAACAAACATCATCGATGCAATTATTAAGAACAATGTTGCAGCCGTTATTTCTACCAACTATTCCATCGGTGTAGGTGTATTCAACAAGCTCATCAGAGATGCAGCAAAGTATCTCGGTAATGACTACGATGTTGAGATCATAGAGGCACACCACAACCAGAAGAAGGATGCACCCAGCGGAACCGCTATGACTGCAGCCGAAATCATCAGCGAAGCAATGGGCGGTAAGGAACTCGTATTCGGACGTGAAGGAGTCTGTCCC
>SUSX01000074.1 GCA_015063195.1 Thermoplasmata archaeon
AAAAAGAAAGTGTCATGATGTAAGAATATTTAAAACAATCACACCGAAAACTGTAAAGAAATCCTCAAAAGAAATTACTCAGAATTACCGAACACAGTTGCGCGTTCCGTCACATATAATAAAAGGGAGTTCATACGCCCACGTATGATTATAGTCGGTGGTTCGTCTTCGAAGGATCTCGCCAAAGAACTTGCGAGAATATTGGACTGTCAGTACATTCAGGCACTTTCTACAAGATTCCCTGACGGGGAATGTTACACAAGGATTGATTCAGAACCTTTCAACGATGATGTGGTAATCGTTCAGAACACGTACCCTGATTCAAATCTTATCGAGATGTTCCTTTTGCAGAATGCAGTCAAGAATCTCGGAGCAAAATCCATCACCCTTGTCATTCCGTACTTCGGATACGCAAGGCAGGACCGTATTTTCAAGCCCGGAGAGCCCGAGAGTGCAAAAGTTATCTCTGAGCTCTTGGACAAAAGCTGCGACCGCGTGATAACCATCGACATTCACAAGGAGGATGTCCTTAGGTACTTCTCCTGTAAGACAAAGGACCTCAAGGCCGCAGAATCAATTGCCGATTACTTCAAAGGCAAAGGAATTGACATCGTCATGTCTCCTGACATCGGAGCAGCAGGCCGTGCAAAGGATGTCGGAACAAGGATGGGTGTCGATTACGATCACCTTGAGAAGACCAGGCTTTCAGGAACCGAGGTCAGGATTCAGCCCGCCAACGCCGACTGTACGGGCAAGAACGTTCTCATCGTAGACGACATCATCGCAACCGGAGGAACTATCATCGCTGCAACAGAGCAGCTCAAGGCTGCCGGTGCAAAGAGTGTAACCGTTGCATGTACACACGGAGTATTCGTGAACAATGCAATCGAGAGACTCACCGGAAGCTCACTCGACGGTGTACTTTGCTGTAATACCTTGGAGAACACAGTTTCCCACATTTCAGTCGCGAACATAATCGCCAAGGAACTCAGGGAGTGATTTCGTGACCAAGGAAGAAAACTACAACGAATGGTATCTCGACATGGTCGAGAAGGCAAATCTTTCCGATAAGAGGTATCCCATCAAAGGAATGAACGTATGGACACCTTACGGATGGAAGATAATGAGGTTCGTTGACACATACATCAGGCAGGAACTTGACGCAACCAATCACGATGAAGTGTGTTTCCCTCTTCTTATCCCCGAGACCGAGTTCAAGAAAGAGAAGGATCACATCAAGGGATTCGATTCCGAGGTCTATTGGGTCACACACGCAGGACTCAACGAGTTGGATGTACGTCTTGTCGTAAGGCCCACATCCGAAACTGCAATGTACCCTATGTTCTCACTTTGGGTAAGGTCACACCAGGACCTTCCACTCAAGATTTACCAGTTGGTCAACACATTCCGTTACGAGACCAAACAGACAAGGCCATTCATCCGTGTCAGGGAGATTCATTTCTTTGAGTCACACACTTGTCACGATACAGAAGAAGATGCCCAGTGTCAGATTGAGGAGGATCTTGAGATCCTTGAGAAAGTCATGGAAAAGCTCTGTCTCCCCTATTACCTCCTCAGGCGTACAGATTGGGACAAGTTCCCCGGTGCATACTACACCGTCGGTATCGACACGGTCATGCCTAACTACAGGACACTTCAGTTGGGGTCAGTTCACCACTACCGTACTAATTTCTCAGTTCCATATGACATCACATACGAGGATGAGAACGGTGAACACAAGCATGTTCATCAGACAACATACGGAATGAGTGAGAGGCTGCTCGGAGCAGTCATCAGCGTTCACGGAGATGACAACGGACTTATTCTTCCGCCTGCAATAGCACCTTTCCAGGTCGTTATTGTTCCGATTCTTTCCAAGAAGAGTACAGTGGACGTGGAGAAGGCAGCAGAGGAACTCAGGGATGTTCTGGCTGCAGCAGGAATCCGTGTCAAGCTCGACGACAGGGATGACCGTCCCGGCAGCAAGTTCTATGACTGGGAGATCAAAGGAGTACCGCTCAGGCTCGAACTCGGAGGAAGAGACATTGAAAATAACGTTGTAACATTCGCAAGAAGGGACAACGGAGAAAAGGGAACCATCGATATCAAGTCGGTAGTGCCGGGAGTCAACCTTATCCTCGACGAGATTATGAGAGCAATGAGGGCAAAGGCCTGGGAGTTCCAGAACAATGCAGTTAAGCCTCTCGAGTCTGCAGACGACATCCCCAAGGAAGACACAGAATCACTCAGAGTCTATAGCTTCGGATGGTGCGGATGCGAGGAGTGCGGACACAAGTTCGAGGATGAACATGACATCAAAATTCTCGGAACACCATATATTCCCGAGGATTACGACGGAAAGTGTATCGTCTGCGGAAAGCCCACCAAGACAAAGGCATACGCTGCACGCACAATGTAAATGGGGAATAGCCTGTTCCAGCACAGGCATCCCCTTCTATTTTCTCCTTTTGTCGGGGGAATCTTTATCTTTTATTCTATACACATTCTTCCAGCAAAGTATAACAACCATTCAGTAGATTGGGTTTCATGCCCTTCGCAGAGGATGAGCTCATTTACCTTGCAGAACCCAACGGAAAGAAACACTGGATGAAAGTATCATTCGAGATGCTGAAGATTGCATCATTGGGAACGATAGACGGATCCAGACTGAAGGGCCTGGATGACGGAGATGTTATAACAGTCGCAGGCAAGGAGTTCACAGCATTCCGCCCCGGAACCATAGAGCTCATTGAATCTCTGGAGAGAGGAGCCCAGATCATCACTCCCAAAGATGCATCGACAATCCTTCTCTACACGGACGTAAAGGCAGGCGATAAGGTCTTGGAAATCGGTGCAGGATCCGGTGCTCTCACCACAACGTTGCTTAGAGCGGTATCGGACACAGGGCATGTGCACACCGTTGAATTCAAGGAAGAGAATGCTCTCCGTGCACTGAGGAATGTAAGGCGTACCGGACTCGATAAGAACTGGACCTATCAGATCGGAGATGCCAGAACAGTCAAAGTGGAATACGATGCCGATGCACTGATTATGGATATGCCCGATCCTGAGAAGGCATTGGACAACCTTTTCCCATGCCTCAGGCCTGGAGGAAGAATATGCGCATATATCCCCAACACCAATCAGTTGGAACTGATAGTCAACGCACTGAGGGAAAGGAAGTGCAGTGACATCCATGCCTATGAGAACATACAGCGTGAAATGGAAGTCCATCAGGGGGGAGTAAGGCCGTCATTCTCTATGTTGGGACATACCGCATATCTTGTTTTCGCCAGGAAACGCAACATTTAACGCTGTTTCTTCAAACTCTTTCCCCAACGGGTTTTTATCATAATACGCGCATGTACGCGCGATGACCGTAATCGAGATTAAAGTGGAACTCAAGAAAGGGGTTGCAGACCCCGAGGGTAAAAACACGATGAAGACTCTTGAATCGCTTGGATTTGAGGGCATCAATGATGTAAAATCCGTCAAAATGTTTGTAGTGGACATCGATGCATCCGCAGATGACGCAAAAGCTGTCGGAGAGGAGATGTGTAAGAAACTTTTGGCAAATCCTGTCATTCAGAACTACACAGTAACGGTGAGATGAACTATGTCCGTTGACAAGTTGATGAAGAAACGCGATACTTCATTTTCACTCTACGACGTAGATATCCTTTCAGCAACCGATGATGAACTCAAAGAGGTCTCCTCTGAGATGGGACTCAGTCTGTCATTGGATGAAATGAAGACCATCGTTGACTACTTTAAGAAAGAGGGAAGGAACCCTTCCGATGTAGAGCTCCAGTCACTCGGACAGGCATGGAGTGAACACTGCTGTTACAAGAGTTCCAAGAACATCCTGAAGGAATTTGTATTCGCAATCGACCACCCTGACGTTCTGTCAAGGGGAGATGCAGGAGTAATGGCCTTCGATGACGATTACGGATATGCACTTAGAATTGAAAGTCACAACCACCCTTCCGCCATCGAACCTTACGGGGGAGCGGCAACAGGTATCGGAGGAATCCTCAGGGATGTAATCTGCATGGGTGCACAGCCTATCGGTCTCGTCGATCCGCTTTGTTTCGGACCCATTGACACAAAAGAGGAACTGCCTCCCGGAATCAAACACCCCAGATATCTCGCAAGCGGAGTCGTATCCGGTATCAGG
>SUSX01000075.1 GCA_015063195.1 Thermoplasmata archaeon
TACGCTTTTTCAATTAGATTATTTACATTCATATTATTCAACTTTAAACTAAAACAATTTATTATAATATAAATTATTCGTTAACGAAGAATAAATGCACTAAAATATCTAAAATCGGAAGTTAAAAGGTAAGACAGGGGGTGAACCCCCTGGTTTTAGTTTTAAATAAGTGTAACGAGAGCATCGACTGCCCAGCAGCCTTTGCCTTCCTCGCCGACAATGACGGGGTTGATCTCGACTTCCTTAATCTCGGGGTTTTCGATGGAAATGAGGATGATCTTTCTGATTGTGTCCTTCATTGCCTCAATATCGGATTTGGCTGTTCCACGTGCACCGGACATAAGTTTGTATGCCTTTGTGGACTGGATCATCTCATCCAACTGCTCCTCGCTCATAGGTACGTGTGCCTGTGAGATTTCTCTGAGGATCTCTACGAAGATTCCTCCGAGACCGAATGATACGACAGGTCCGTACTGGGGATCGCGAATCATTGAAAGGATTACTTCCTTTCCTGAAACCATCTGCTGGATTGAAACTCCGTCAAGTCTTGCTTCGGGCTTTGCCTTTGCACAGGACTCCATAATCTTGTTGTATGATGCGATTGCATCTGCTTCGTTCTTTACTCCTACAACGACTCCACCGACATCGGTCTTGTGTGCGATGTCAGGTGAGATAATTTTCATTACAACGGGGTATCCGATCTTGTTGCATGCGGCTGCTGCTTCCTCAGCGGAAGTAACGGTTGCCTCTCCGGGTGTGGGGAGGTCATATGCTGCAAAGATTTCCTTTCCTTCGGATTCTGTAAGTGCTTTCCTTCCTTCTTTGGCTGCGAGTTCGAAAATCTCCTTTGCCTTTGCCCTTCCAGATTTCTTGGGGAGCTCCATGGGTGTGAAGGGAATCTGTCCGCGGACTGTGTATTTCCTGAGGATGTCGAGTGCGTGGACTGCTCTGTCAGGTGAGGGGTATGTGGGGATTCCTCCGGCCCTTGTGATTGCTGCTGCCTTTCCGCACTTTACTCCGCCTGCCCAACATACAACCATGGGCACTTTGATCTCATCTTTGATCTTGACAAGGTTCTCTGCAACGGACTCAAGGTCTGCCGTGTCAAGAGGTGAACCCATGACGACGATACCTCCGACTGAAGGATCATCCTGAACAATCTTGATTGTCTTCTCAAAGTACTCTGCCTTTGCATCTCCTCTGACATCGATGGGGTTTGTAAGACCTGCAACTGTGGGGACATCGGTCTTGATCCTGTCGATTGTCTCCTGTGAGAGTTTTGCTGCTCCGATGTACTCTGCGTTGAATGCTGCATCTGCGGACATGACTCCGAGACCACCTGCGTTAGTGATGATTCCGATCTTGTCTTTGTCCATGTGGTTGAATGCATCGAATACTGCGAATGCATCGAACATGTCTTCGATATCGGTTGCTCTGTAGATGTTGAGCTTCTTGAAGATGACACTGTTGACTGCATCGGATCCTGCGAGTGATCCGGTGTGTGAGGATGCTGCTGCGCCTCCTGCTTCGGTTGAACCTGATTTGAAGATGACAATAGGCTTCTTGTTCTTCCTGTTCTGGATGGACTCAACGAAATGCTGTCCGTTTGAGATTCCTTCACAGTACATACCGATGACTTTTGTCTGTTCGTCTTCGGAAATCATTCCCATGAGGTCTCCCTCATCTACATCGCACTTGTTACCGAATGTGATGAACTTTGAGATTCCGACATTGTTTGCACATGCCCAGTCGAGCATGGATGAACCTACTGCACCTGACTGTGAGAAGATAGAGAGGCTTCCTGCTTTAGGCATATCTTTTGCGAATGTAACGTTGACTCCGTTCTTAGGGTCCATGTTACCGAAACAGTTGGGTCCGAGGACTCTGATTCCGTGCTCCTTTGCCTTTGCGACGAGCTGTTTCTCGAGTTCTGCACCTTCGGGGCTTTCCTCTTTGAATCCTGCTGTGAGAATGATTGCGTACTTGATTCCTGCTTTGGCAAGGTTGTCGAGTTCTGCAACGACAAATGTCGATTTGATTACAATGACTGCAAGGTCAACGGGTTCACCGATGTCGGTAACGCTTTTGTAGGACTTAAGTCCCTGAATGTCTTCGCCCTTGGGGTTAACAGGGTACAGTTTTCCCTTGTATCCTGCGTTGAGCATGTTTGTGATAATCATTCCACCGATCTTGGTGATATCATTGGATGCACCAATAACGGCTATTGATTCTGGGTTTGAGAATCCTTTCATAATGGCGAATAAGGATTGTATTTAATATACTTTTTTAGTAAAAAATGCCAAAAAGTGCTAACATTCGTATTTTTTTCTACGAAATCTGAAGAATATGATATAATATGCAATCAATATTATTGAGATTTTTACGAAATTCGTAGAATTTCAATTCTTTTATACGAAATTCGTATATTGACGTACATCTTATACGACATTAGTCGAATAAAATTATGAGCCAAACACGGCTGGATGTAACACTAAAAAACACATATCGGTCGGATTTCATTTTTTATATTCGCGCATATATACAGTTACGAGCGGATGGTTGCATGCACCCGAGTTTAGGATTCAACATTCACAAGGAAGCTGAGAGGAGGAAGGAAGGTCTTTCTCCGTTCATTGCAGGATCGATCCTGTTGGGTCTCGGTATATCCATGATTCCGTGTGTGTTGTTGGCAGCCGTCTTCAAGGAAGACATATCCATCACAGCGATTCCAATGTTTATTGGACTGATTCTTGGTACCGTTTTCCTCTCAATGTATAAGATGCCCAGAGTAGTACGTCCTGTGAATGTTCTGTTCATGTTGGCTACACTGTGGCTGACGGCAATTCTTTTCGGTACTGTCCCTTATCTTCTTGCAGGGTTGGATTTCTTCACTGCATTCTTTGAGTCGACCAGCGGATATACAACCACAGGAGGAAGTGCCATCGCCGATCTTTCGGTACTGCCTCAGAGTCTGCTTCTCTACAGGATAATGACGAATTGGATCGGCGGTATGATTGTCATCATTTCAGTGATGATTCTGTTGCCGATGGTTGGTTCCGGCAGTAGGTCGGTCATCAGTAACGAGATGTCCGGATCAGGTACTCAGACGATGCAGATGAAGATTAGAGATGCAGCGTCCCAGTTCATCCAGATATACATTGTCCTTACGATAATAATGTGGTTGATTCTCATGGGATTGTCCATGGAACCGCTGGAAGCGATATCTGTTGCATTCAGTACTATCGCTACGGGAGGTTTCGCATCATATTCGATGGAGAGCTACAATATCATTGTTGATTTCACCATCACATTCTTCATGTTCATGGGTGCAACCAACTTCTATCTACACTTCAGGGCTATATATGCCAGAAAGTTAAGTTTCTACAAGAAGAACGAAGAGTTCGTTTGGATGACGTTCTGGTATCTTGCTATCTCGGTCATCGTGTTCCTCATCGTATATTCAAATTCAGGTGCAACGATTGAAAACTTTGTACACAGCATGTTCATGGTTGTGTCTGCAGGGACAACCACAGGTTTTGCGTGTGCCGATTATTCCTCATGGCCTGCAACAGCCATCATTTTTCTGTTTGTGGTGGCATTGGTCGGAGGATCATCAGGATCGACTGCAGGAGGAATCAAGGTCTCGAGATTTGTTATTCTTCTGAAGTACATTCACAGTTGTGTCACAGGTATTCTCCATCCGCAGTCCGTAAGGTCGGTCACTGTAGATAAGCAGCAGATTTCAAACGAATCCGTCCATTCAGCACTGGTAGTCATTTCGTTGTTCATTATCACGATTGTGGGATTCAGTATTCTGTTCATGATTCTCGGATTGGATGCGATAGAAAGTGTGACATCCGTAGTCAGTGCCATTACAAGTTTCGGACCGGGAGTTAATGAATTCGGACCAATGTCCAGTTTTGCCACAATGGATCCAGTATTCAAAATCTTAATGTCCTTGCTGATGTGGCTGGGACGTCTTGAGATTGCAATGGCATTGGCAATGTTGCTTCCTTCAGTCTGGAAGGAGCAGATAAAGGATGTGAAGCATGCCCGCAGGCTCAACAATGAATGAATTTGGCTCTTTTATAATTTGAGTTCCACTCAAATTATAAGAGAGCCATGAATTTACATCGGGTTGTTGCAGTATCTGATA
>SUSX01000076.1 GCA_015063195.1 Thermoplasmata archaeon
ACAGTCGTTGTCCAGCTGAAGGACGGTATCTCCGTGGACACAGAGACCTGCTGCGGATGCGGACTTTCCCGATGCATAGATTCCTCTGGGAGAAAGACTGCTCATGTACCTGAGCAACTGTGATTTAGCCACCCCTGGATCTCCGATCATCAGAATGTGAATATCACCTCTGATGGAAGTTCCGTCATCCATCTGCTTGTGAGAACCTCCGAAGAGCTGTAATGCAACGGCCTCCTTCTCCTTATCAAGACCGAAAATAGTTGGTGAAATCGATTTTATGATCTTGTTGAGAAGTTCAGGATCCTTTGCCATCCTCTTGATTTCCTTCTCATCCTCTTCGGTTATTTCCAATTCAGAGAAGTCGGACTGTTCCGATTCGACAGAAAGAACGTCCATGTAAATGTCAAAAACAGTGGATTTGTCGGTCTCCTTCTTCTGAACCGACCTCAGCACTCCGTTGAGTGTAATCCTGTCTCCTGCGGTAACAGCACCTGAGATATCGTCATCGATAGCACCGAAGAGCCTCTCGGGCTGTGCTCCTCCTCTGAGTCCTTCGGGATTCTCCTGAATCTCGACTTTCTGCGTATCTATGTAAACGGACCTCTTTTCATCCAAGGAGAAACGCGGCGCTGTCTTGTTACATCCGTCATTGACACAGATCAAAGGTTCCTTCTGGAATGTTCCCGACTGGGGCATCCAAACCTCCGCGTCACATTTGGAACATCTGTAAAGTGCATGTGTGAGCCTCGGCCTCGGTGCGGTGACCTTCCTTACCATTCCCTCGATAGCCACCAGTCTTCCCAAATGCTTGGCACGTATCTCACGGATGTCGATCTTGGCATCCTTAGGAAGATCCGTGATCCTGAGATTCACTGTTCTTGAAGGATCCCAATCCACAGGAAGCATGGATTTGATTACTGCCTCACCCAGTTTTATTGCCTTGTCGGGAGCCTCGAGGATATAAGATGCCATGTCGGAGTTGTAAACATCAATGTCAGGATACGAAACGAATAAGCTCTTCTTGTCGGGATAGTTGTCCTGAATCTCAAGAACCTTCAGGTGATACTCATCCTTTCCGAGGATCTCCTCCCAACCGAGAGTAATGTCACTGTCTTGGAAGTACATTTCAGACCCCTCACATTATCTTGGAAAGATCCTTGCTCTTGCATTCGTCGTCAACCCACCAGACCCATCCGCCTTTCTCTACGGACACTTCACCTTTGACGAGGCCTGCCTGTTTGAATTTGGTCATGGTCTTTGCAAAATCATCCGGGCAATGGTAGTTGAACAAAGATTCCAAACGGAATTCCACTTCTTTCGTAGTCAGACGGTCATTACCGAAAACCATCCATACAATCCTGACGACATCTCCGAGCATAGCTCTGTGATGTGCTGATATCTTATTAAAGAGTGCGCCCGCGCGTATTACTGTCGGTCTGAGCCACCTATGATGGCTTGGATGTACTCATTCTGTATCCTGACCACTTCGGTGCTGTCCTTTGCTGAGGCATAATCCTCAAGAAGCTCCCCGTTCAGCCTTACGAACTCTGGCGCCCAGTTGAATCTCCCCATGTACTCCTGAGCCTGTTCCTTCTGACCCAGTATAAGCAATGATGCCAATATTGCCTCTGCACTGTTTAATTCCGAAGGCCTCCCCCAATTGATAGGATTGGCTGCCAGAAGATACGGGAGCGCACGTTCGTTGCACCTCTTCAGCTTGGGGAACTCATCGATATTGGTCCAGGTGAGATCCATTACTACAAGTCCTTTCCTTGCATATGCCAGATCTGCAGGTGACAGTGCCTTTTCCGCAAAGGGAGAAAGAACAATGGAACCCGAAGGGATCTGTGAGAGTGTCTTCGCCTCTTTGGCAAGACCGAATTTAATCATGCGTTTGGCGGTGCACTTCTTAGGGTCGCACTGACATTTGTCATGAACGATTACTGGAATCATATGACCAACGATTCAAGGTTGGCAGGATCCTTGAAGTTCTCCTTGACCCAGACCCTGACCTTCTCGATGAGTTCGCAGTAGCACTCGTAGAGTTCCTTATCGTCAGTTGCCTTCTCGAAGTTCTCCTTCCTTCCGAAATCCATGAGGATATGCTTTGCATCCCATGGGATGACGTCCTTGATCCTGTCGTATGTCTCCTTTTCAAGGAAAATGATGTAATCAAGAGTCTGGTCCAGATTCTTGTATTTGAAGTCCTTTGCGTTCCATGCCCTGATGTCGTTTCCCAACTGGTACATCACGGAAATGAGTTCGCAGTCAATATAATCGAACTTGGGTCCGGCACTCTGAACGCTGTATCTGTCTTCGTACATTTCCTTAACGAAAAACTCTGCGATCTGTGACTGGAGGTCGTTCATCTCATCGACGAACATGATTCTGACCTTATCGGACTTCTTGTTCAAAAGGGACATGTTTCCAGCAAACTGTTAGTTGGTTTTATATGTTGTGCATAGTCCATTGACTTTATGTCAGGAAGTCACAGATAGAACGGATAATCGATATCAAAACATCCCGACTCTTTCAGGAAATTTTCAGCCCATTTTCCGAATGTCTCCAGATCCACTAACTCAAGTCTTCCGTTTCTGAAATCCTCCGCATATCTGACCAGTGAATCGGCGAATCCGGACCTGGAGAATATCACGTACCTCTTGTTACGGTCATCCTTCCTTACCGATTCGCCCCTGCGGATGAGTTCTTCTGCAACACGTACATCTGCTATTCTTTGTGTGAACTTACATTCACACAGAATCATGTCGTCGTGCCCATCATTGGCGGTCAATGCGACAATATCTACATCCGTATTTTCCGTTACAGGTCTGCCGTCTTCACCTCTGACAATAATTCCGTTCTGACGTACCGGTACTGAACCCCACCACCTTCCGATCCAACGGCAGGCATTGTTTCCCAAAATATACTGTCTGCATATGTCCTCAAAACGTCTTCCGTAGAAAGTATCAATTGCTCTGCGGAACGACTCAAAAACATTATTCTGGCTAATGGTAATCAAAACCTCATTGCGCATAATCACATTATAATAAAATGAGAACAGTCCGTCAATAATTTTGTAGCTCTTCTTCCTTACTCTTCCTAAGGGGAGTTCCTCTGCAACGACATCCAGCATGACAAGGTTGTCAATCAACCCCTGACAGTAGGTCTTCGATAACCCCGTCATTTGAACAATTTCATCCATCGTCTTGTTTCCGTTACTGATGGACAGAAGAATTTTCTCATAGGAGTCCCAAGGTTTCAGTTCCAGGGAAAGTACATTAGTCGCCTCCGAACCCAACAATCCCGACGGAGTCAGGAACAGATCTTCGATTCTTTCTTCCAGATTTTTACCGTTCAGAAGATTGTGGTACATCGGGACCCCTCCTGCTATTGCATATGCCTTAACTCTGTCCTCTTCACTGTAACCCTCATGAAAAAGTCTTGCTTCAGGATATGAAAGCGGAGTTATCTTCATCTGAACCGGGAATCTCATGAACAGCGGACTGTCTCCATCATTGAGACAGGATTTCATTGTCCCCATGGATGATCCGCTGAGAATCAGCATCACATCCGATTCTTTCATGTCATGGTCAATGAAGACCTGAAGCAATGCAACAATATCCGGAAATTCCTTAACGAGAAATGGAAATTCATCAAAAACAATCACTGTCTTCTCATCAGATTGTATCGCTGCTCTGAGGAACTTCATGAAATCGAAGAAATCCGTCAGTTTTACTTCCTCTTCGAAGAATTTTGTCAGAGACAGAGAGAGATTGTAAAGAATGACCTCTTTTGTAGAACCTGTAGTTGTGAAGAAAAGCACCCTCTTATTTCTGGAAAATTCCTGTATCAGAGATGTTTTTCCTACACGGCGTCTTCCGTAGATTGCACATGTCACCGACTCTTTAACAGAATACAGATTCTCGAGTTTCCTCAATTCCCTTCTGCGACCTATAAAGACCATGATATATGAGAAAACATACGCCTACTTAAGACCACTTTTTGTGGTCTTATTTTTTATGAACACTTTTTGTGTTCTTAATTTAAAACGGAGGGTTACCCCTCCTGTTTCATTTGATCTCGGTGTGCATACCTGTGACCATGAAGGTAACCTTCTCAGCCATCTTGCATGCGTGGTCAC
>SUSX01000077.1 GCA_015063195.1 Thermoplasmata archaeon
ACTTCATCTGTGGCCATTTTTACGGATGCTTTGGAAAGTATCGTCAACGTTATTGCAGCATTCATAGGGTTGTATGCACTGTATCTTTCATCCAAACCCAGGGATAAGGACCATCCTTTCGGACACGGCAAGGCAGAATTGATCTCATCTTCCCTGGAAGGATCCATGATTGCATTTGCAGGATTGATGATCATCCTTGAAGCAGTAAGAACATTTCTTGACCCTTCCGAAATAAAATCATTGGATATCGGACTCGTTATAATTGCAATGGCAGCACTGGTCAATTATGCGGTGGGAAGGACAGCCATCAGGAAAGGTCTGAAGAATCATTCACCAGCACTTGTTGCCAGCGGAAAACATCTCTGTTCCGACACCTACTCATCAGTCGGAATAACCCTCGGTCTGATAATCATGTTCGGACTGTCATCCTTCGGCTACGACGTATGGTGGATCGATCCCCTCATAGCATTCATCATGGGAATGATTATTCTCATTACAGGACTGAAGGTTATCGTCGAATCCATCAACGGTGTGATGGACAAAGCAGATGACGAACTCGTTTCCAAGGTTACGACATTAATCAATTCCAGAAGACACGTTCATTGGGTGGATGTTCACGACCTCAGAATAGCAAAATACGGCAATACCCTGCATGTGGATCTTCACATCATATTCCCCAAACATATGACTGTTCTTCAACAATCTACTGAGATTGAAGAAATCAGAGAAGCTATCTACTCCGAGTTGGATTATGCATTGGACCTCGTAGTGATGGGCGAACCGTGTACGGACAATGAATGTCACATCTGCGGAATGAATTGTGAAAACAGAACACACAAACATGATGAAAAGGTGTTCTGGACATCGGATACGATTACCGATCACGATCAGAACCACTGATCCCCTATGCAACATATCCATGGTATCAATAGGTAGATATGCGATGATTCACATTCCTGATTGATGACAGAGAATGTACCTTCCAAAGTAATTGAAGCAGGTGTTGAGAATTGGTTCGTTACACTTTCCGATATGGACCGTGTCAAACTCAACAGATATCTTGACAAAGCCGATTCTTCGAGCACATTCTCATTCTTCATGTCATTGATCAAAGCTGTTATCGCAGACGAGAACTACAGATTCGGTATCACACTCTGTGTTGCAACGAACAACTACGAGTTCGATGCATACCAGAGATTCCTGATAAACGAAGAATTCATTGAAGTACTCTTTAACAGGGAACTCTACGAAGATGTGAAAAACGTCTGTGAGATCAACTTCAAAATTTTCCCCATGATTAAGGATATAATTCTCGAAGAGAACGGAGGAAAATATCCCAACAGACTCAACTTCCGTAACAAATACATAGATGTCATCGTCGGAGTCGATGCACAGTACGAGAAAGGGTACGAAATGTTAGACACTTACTGTGAAATGGGAATCCTCGACAAGGAAGATCTTGAGTTCAGAAGGAACAGTCTCAAAGTGCACAGACTTCAGAGAACTTTCGACGGAGTCTACACTTACAGACCTAAGGAATAATCATTCCAGATACGATCTCCATTCCTTCAAAGGAATGACATCGATAGCAGGCTGTTCATAAGGATGTACTTCAGATATTACTGTAAGGACTTCCTTCAGCCTTTCATCTGAAACTACAAATTCCAATCTCTTTTCTTTTACTGTAGAGATTATTCCTTTCTCACCTATGAACGGATCCGATCCTTCCGTAGGGATCCAGGTTCCGATAGAATCAGTTATACAGAATGCCCTTCTGTAACCGGGATAGACTTCGCCCAGAACGCTGTCTATGGCATCCATTATTCTGTCAGAATAATCTTCGGGTATTGTCAGAACAATTTTGTACATATCAGTAGTCGAATGTCTTTCTGAGCTGATCCCTGAGCTCTACGGATTTCTTCTTCAGCCAATTGGTACTCAACCATGTTGCGATGAAGGGTGTCGGAGGACAGCAGTATACGAATCCTCCGGCCAAAGCAACAAGTTTCTTTGATAATGAGAGATTAATAGTCTTCTGAACCAAAGGATTGTCATCATCCTCGTCCAAACATCCGAACATCTTCTGAAGAATCATCTTCTGGCCCTGAGTAACCACCTCAAGACTCCACTGTACCTGACTGAATACAGGTGCGGGCCTTCCGCATGCTATCGTGGTCTTTTCAAGAATTGCCTTCCTGAGATCGTCTTCGCCCTGACCAGGAAATTCCGTCCATGTGTATCCTGCGGTTCTGACAGAATGTGCATCACTTGCACCGATCTGCGCCCAGCGTTTGGTGTTGTTCTTCCAGCACCCAGCTGCCATATTGTTGGTCCATTCATCCACGTGACCGCCATTGATAGTCTCTATCGCATCGAGGTCCAAATCGAATATCCTGTACTTCAGACAGCTTACATAGAAACTGAATGGATGCGGGGCAATCGTGATACCGCCCTGTGAACGGATGATGTCTATCGTCTCCTCTGCAGAAAGACCGGGTTCGATCTTCTCGTTAAGCCACAGACCGATAATCTCTCCGTCTGCAGTCTTGATCTCCTCTCCTGCAACAACATCGATATCACTGAACTGTTTGGCATACTTCTGTGCTCTGAATGAAGCGGCTATCTCATCATGGTCAGTTATACAGACAACGTTCATACCGTTCCTGCGTGCAGCATCTACCTGCTCCTCAGGCGATGTTGTGGATTCCGGAAACCTCAATACCTTAAGATTGGTCGTTCCCGAATAGAATGTATGAACATGAGTATCCGCTTTAGACATCATCGCTTTAACATCCGCTAATCCCTATAATAAAGATTCTCTGAAACCAGAAATCAATATCGATAATGACAAAATCACGAATAGTAGTATTCGCCTTTTGACTTCTGCTCCCTATCCAACCTTGAATCGGGTTTGTTAATTCTGGGTCTGTGTGATTCTGCATCTCTGCGGAATGTGATATCGACAGCCTCAAGGAACTTGTTCATTCCAATCCTCATATCAAACGGACCTTCACCGATACCGTTGTGACCGGGATTTCCTCCGAATACCATCATAGAATCGGAGACCATGTCAAGGAAATAAATGTCGTGATCAACAATCATTCCGCTCTTACCGGTCTTCTCCATCATCCTTCTGATGGTCTTGGCTGCATTCATCCTCTGGTTTGAATCTAAATATGCGGAAGGTTCATCGAGAAGATAGATGTCTGCTTCGACTGCCAGACAGCATGTGATTGCAACTCTCTGAAGTTCTCCTCCTGAAAGATTTGCAACCTTCTTCTCCATCAGATGTTTGATTCCCAACGGTTCTATGACCTCTCCCTGGAAGAATCCTGTTTCAATTACATCGAATGCTGTGGAATACAGAAGATCTTTTACTGTTCCCTCAAAATCTGCTGAGATATACTGAGGTTTGTATGATATTTTGAGCTTGGTATCCAATTTACCTTCATCGGCTTCGATATTTCCTGCAAGGATCTTGACGAATGTTGTCTTTCCTGTTCCGTTCGATCCTACGATACCTACGCTCTCTCCGATTTTGACAGCTCCGGGTTTGACTGTAAGCTTGAATTCTCCGAAGTCCTTCTTGAGCTCCTCGAATTCAACGAGTGATGCTGTGTTCCAGTCTCCCCTCGGAGGTGATGCGGTGAACTCGATGGGCCTCTCCCTGAACCTTATGTTCTCTTCGGGAAGGTATCCGTCGAGATAGACGTTAATTGCAGTTCTGACCTGACGGGGCAGGGTGAATACTCCGTATGCTCCCTCGGAACCGTATACTATATTCACGTTATCGGCAAGGAAATCCAAAAGTGCCAAATCGTGTTCGATAACGATGACCTGTTTGTCAGCACTGAGCTCCTTGATGAGACGTGCGACCCTTACCCTCTGATAGATATCGAGGTATGATGAGGGTTCATCGAAGAAATAGACGTCTGCATCCTTCATGAGGGTAGCTGCAACAGCAAGACGCTGAAGTTCTCCCCCCGATAGTTTGGTGAGATCCCTGTCCAATACTTCTGTCAGATCCAGTTTCTCTGCGGCTTCCTCAGTGGTCATCCTTTCCTGAACCTTGTCCAGGAGATCCCTTACGACACCT
>SUSX01000078.1 GCA_015063195.1 Thermoplasmata archaeon
TCAGCGATAGCTTTCTCCACCATCCACCGAATTCCCAGAAACAACAGCAGGATTGCACAGGATCCTAACCAAAAATCAACAAAAATGGGTCAGAAAAAATAGTTTCTACAAACTGCCGAATTCACGTTATAATTATCAGTAACGGATTTCGTACCGTCACTGTATGTCAGTGTGACTGTAATTCCCTCTCCGTTGAATGGAGTGAAGAGATACTGTGTACCTGGAGTGCCTTCAACATCCATTCCCACGACATATTTTGTGGGTTTGTATGACGGCTGACTGGGAGTAACAGGTTTGTATACCTTTTCAAAGACAGCACTTATTGTGTGGTTCTTTGATACATTGCTGAATGTGTATGAGGGTCCTGACACTTCCTTCCTCTTTCCGTCCACCATGATGTGGGAAAGTTCATAATCTGTGTCGGGAGTGAATGTGAATGTTTTTGATTCTCCTTCAGCTACTTTCACTTCGCCAGAGGGAGATATTTTTCCTCCGGTGTTTGCGGATGCTTCGATTGTGTAATATGTGGTTTCTGTTCCGGATTCATTATCTTTATTATCATCTGAATCCGATGTCAGAATGAATGCTGAAGCACCTCCGATTACCAGAATAGCAACTATTACGGCAATGATTTTTGCCGCACCTAATTCCTTGATCATATAATTCCTTCTAGAACAATTAAAAAAGAGTGTTCAACCGTCTGTTCCTTGGAAGATTGTGTGTATACATCCTCCCAGTGGACGATCGATATTTTTCTCATGGTTCTGATCCGTAGGCTAACGTAAGAGGTACAACCGACCTGTCGTCTTCTCTTCCGTCTCTCCGTGGATAAAAAACGGAAACCCTTACCCTGCTCTCCAACCATGCTGGTTTTCCGGCACGAGGAAGGCAGGGTAAAGGGCAAATGAAGGAAAGAGAAAGACAGGTAAGGGAGATTGGGAGAAGTTCCTTGGAAAGGAAGCTTCTCTTTTTCTCCCAAGTTGTTTTTCTTCGTTTGTCTATTTGTTTTTCAGTTCTCTTTTATCATTTCAAAGAGTTCAGTTTTTTCATTTTTATCTGAATTTACTGTTTCTTTGAGATGATTCCGTATGCAACTGCAAGGATTCCGAGGATCAGGATGACGATTCCGATAACGAGAACGTTCATGCTGAGTCCCTCTACGGGCTCCTCATAGTGTACTGCGGAGTAGAGAGCTACTGCGGTGCAAGGTACTGCGCTACCATTCTCATCGAAATGCTGTTCAACGATGAGTGTGTAGTCTGCCTTATCGGAGACAACGACTCCGTCAACCATCCATGCGACAAACTCGAAGTTGTCAATCTTGGGTGCTTTGAGAGCGACAGAATCACCGTTCATCGCATTGATTGCATCGGACTCAGCGATATTACTATAGTTTACTGCACCTGATACATCGGTGCTGTTGAATGCAGATTGATACATGATCGAAATAGATACTGGTTTCTCAATGTATCCTGACACATCGAGATCCCCATGGACCACGTAGCCTCCCTCGCTCGTCAAGAATTCAATCATATTTCCGTCGATGTATCCCATGATATACGCTGGGTCGGATACATAGAACTTAATCATTCCATATTGATCAGTTTTGTATTTTCCAAGTGATGTGAACTCGTTTTCCTCATCTATCTGAAGGAACTCAAGCTCAAAATCTGCCGCAGGAGTTATTGTTTCTTCATCTTCATAAAGATATAACCAGGCCATCACAAGTGTCAGAGGTTCGGCAACGTACTTGCCATCCTCATCGATTCCAATCTCATATCCTTCCGCATCGACTGAAATCAACTGAACGTATGATCCTTTGATTCCGTATACGCCATATTCAGCATAGTAATTGTTGCCCTGATCACCACTTATTGTCTTCACTGGCGTCTTATACAATTTACCGTCCACTGCATATGTCATGAGTACGATGTCGCCCTCTTCAAGACCTTCAACTTTGAATGTATCGAGAAGCTCGATGTCGTTGTATTTCATCTTCGCCGATGTTGATTCGGCTTTGAAATCTGGCACTTTGACATTAGTTTCGGAAACGGTAGGTGTTGTGAATGAAACGGGATTGAACTTAAATCCTTTCATTGAAGGCGTTATCACAGATGAATTACCCTCAATCACAATGAACGAATAAGCGTATACTGCATACCCTGTCTGTTCTCCTGACCCTTCGGCGGCCTTGTCCAAAACAACCTGTGAACCGATACCGTCGGTGTATTTGACTGTCAATTCAGGCCATTTTCCGTTCTCATCTGCCTTCACACCAGGAACGAGAACTCCACCAGATACCTCGTATGAATTTTCTTTTGCTGTCAATGTGACAGCATCAATGTGTCCATCTGCATCAGCCTGCGTCGAACCATCTTCATTGTCATCACTGACCTGATTAGGTATCGACTCAACATCTTCTCCGACTTCTACATTCTGGATATCGAAAGTGTAATCAGAGGTGTTGTTAGCCTTCACATAAATGTAATATTTAGTTTCATCTTCCTCATCGGGATATGCCTTGAATGTAATCTGTGTTCTTCCCTGGGCATCTGTATCACCAAGGACATCTATATCTGCATTTTTCACTGCGGCGACGTCATACTTTTCAGATTCATTTTCCTTCTGTGAATAAAGCGCAGCTGAAATTTTTGCACCTTCAATTGGAACGTCTGTTTGTGATTTAACGAATATTTCAAAGATATATTCGTTCGAATATACTGTAGCTGAATCATCAGTAGCATCTGCCATTCCAGCGAATCCCTTGTCCGATTCGAACAAGTCTCCCAAACTCTCGCCTTCCGCGTATTGGTATGATGTGGGGTTGACTGTGCTGTATGTAAATCCTGAAGGGCCCGAAGCGATTGCTATGAGTACAGAGTTGAACGTATCTTCTACATATCCGGTTATCGTGGGTGTACCCGCGGGCTCAAGATATGTGAATACAAACTTACCGTTTTCATCGGAAACCTTTGACAAGGCCTTCACGGTACCCGCCGTCACACCGGCAGGTGCCTTTGTGGTCACATTATCCCCTACTGCGGAGACTTCGGAACCAGTCGTCGATTCGAACTCATAGTACCATTTAAGGTCGATTTCCGCACCGGCAACTTCTTCAGAACCGTCCTTGTCCATGACTGTAACGGTACCTGTCGATTCCTTTGCCTGGAAATCCAATTTTCCGTCAATATCATTGTATTCTATGAAGCTGTCCAATGTACCGAAAACATATTCTTTGTCGAATGTGTATGCATCCCCGTCATATGTCGCTCCGGTGATTTCTACAACTGCACCCTCCGCATAGAAGAACTCGTATATTCCATTCTCGTCCGAGACTGCCGTTCCTGATTTTCCGTCGATCTTGTAAGCTACCTTGACGCCCTCAATGACATTGTCATCAGCATCTGTGATTTTACCTGTTACCTTTTTAAGTCCTTCCGTTCCGAATTCAAATTTCTCAGTCTTTATTTTTGCATCACCTGCGAGAACTTTCACATCGAATTCTCCGACAACATCTTCCAAATCATCATATCCGAATGTCGCACTGCCCCCAGCAATTAATGTTGCACTGGAAACAAACTCAACGGAATCAAATGCGACACCTTCCTTGACTCTATCAGTAGCACTGTTTGCAGAGTCTGAAACTACACCCTCGTTAGGGCCAGAAATTGATATATCAAGGTTCTGTCCGCCGGAGTACATCCATGAAGTCTGAATCAAAGGAAGCCATCCGCCTGCTTTTCCGAGTCCAACAATCTCTTCATTGCTCAGTCCGGTCTGTCCGAACCTGAGGAACTTTCCGAAGTATTCACTGTCCTTGTTGACGTTGATGAAGCAACCGGTTGTACCGACCTGTTTCCACTCAACGGGATCGACGGATGCGGGAAGTTTGCTTCCGTTAGCACAATAGATAAGGTCACTGAAGTCTGTGGAATCCTCAGTGAACATCTGGATTTTGATGTCGCTCACGCCTTCAGGCATTGAGGGAACATCGGCGGCCTGTACATCCTCGTTTCCAACAACAGGAACAACACAGACCGTAATCATCAAAGCCACTGCAAACAGTGCAGCGAACTTTGTCTTAATC